>JALVDO010000419.1 GCA_027008975.1 Saprospiraceae bacterium
ATTCGCCATTGCTTCATTCATTTTTGCATAGAAGTTACTCATGGCTTTGATTTGCTCGGAAGTGCCGGAGAAATCAACCTCCTGTAGTGCTTTGAGTGAAGACATACTCTTCGACATGGTTTGTAGCTCTGTTAGCATACCTCCTAATTGTTGCTCTACGACTTCGCCATTTAGTGGCTTGGCTGGTCCACCTGCTGACCCCAAAGGTGTGACACTTGCATCATAGTCATCCAACCCCGGATACAACTTCTCCCAGTAGTAATCGGGCTCGGGACCTACAAGCCCTAAAAATAGGAAAATAAATGCTTCTGTTGATAATCCGGCAATCAACATCTCACTAGCGTGTGGCCAGCTCTCCAATTTAAATAGTGCTCCCATCAGTACGACTGATGCTCCAACTCCAATGATTAAGTTTTTAATGTACTTAAAACTCTTTGAATGCAAATTCATTACTTATTAATTTTAATAGGTTTGATAATTATAAAATATTCTAAAACGTAAACTCTGATTTTGTATGGGATACACACTCATAATGGCGTTACTTAGAAAAGTAACACTTTATTTTTATTTTTTTTTGCAAAAAAAATGAGGATGCTAAAACTCGAGTAGCATCCTCATTCAACGGGTTAAATGATTTTGGTTTAGAAGTCGTTGATTGAGCGACCTAAGAAAGTCAGCGCACAACGGAAACCAATGTATGATTTGGTTGTATCCTGATACTCCCAATGGCGAGTACCGGTACGTAGGAAATATCCAATGTCTTTCCACGATCCACCTCGAATAACTTTTCTTTTGTAAGCCTCCGGATCGTCATCCTTGGCATCGTAGCGGATGTCCGGATTTAAGTCGTGGATAAAGGAATAAGCGTTCTCATAGTAAGCAGAGCTTGTCCATTCCGCAACGTTACCGGACATATTGTACAATCCGTAGTCGTTAGGGAAATAAGCATCAGCTCTTACAGTATATAATCCACCATCATCGGGATAATTACCCCGCCCCGGCTTAAAGTTTGCCAATAGACATCCCTTGGTGTTACGAAGGTAGTAACCTCCCCACCCGTAAGGGGCATCATCTCTGCCACCTCTGGCGGCGTACTCCCATTCGTGCTCGGTAGGTAGCCGGAAATCTTCGCTATTAATACCATCACCTCTATTGTGTTGGTAGTCGTTCCATATCTTGGTTCTCCAATAGGAAAAAGCATTCGCCATATGCCAGTCAATACCCACGACCGGATAATCGTCAAATGCAGGGTGCCAGAAGTAGTTCCTTGAATAAGGTTCATTGTAGGAGTAAGAGAAATCTCTAATCCAAACCAAGGTATCAGGATATACGTTGACGGTTTTTGTCTTAATAAAGGTATTTCTTGGAGATTTTCCTTTGTCAGCTGCAGCTGCTCTCCAATCGTACCATTGGTATTCGTATTCGAGCTTGCTAACGTCTAACTCCTTCTTGCCCGCAAAGCGGTCGTCACCTTGATAGAACAAATCCTCCAAGGTCTCATCCGCCCAGTCAATCTCATAATCCCAGTCGATTTGCTGGTCACCATTTTCATCATCGATGAAGTGATCCATGTAAGTATGAGCGATAGAGTCCCGAACGTAATGGACGAACTGACGGTACTCGTTGTTTGTTATCTCGGTATCATCCATGTAAAATCCCTGGATGGAGATAGACTTTTGTCTTTGCACGTAAGTGTTTGAAATGTCTTGGTCACTAGCGCCGATGTGTAGTGTCCCGGAAGGGATATAGACCATTCCGTAAGGATTAATTCCTTTCCATGTTGGGCGATTCGCTACGCCTCTCAATTCCCCCGTTTCGCTTCTAGAGCATGATACTGCAACAAAAATCAATAGAATGAACGAAGCTTTTAAAAAATTTTTCATTAAACCCGAGTTTTCCTTCAGAAAAGTTAAAAAATGTAAAAACGGTCGTAAATATAGACCCTTTTAAATGAAATATAAAAATTACTTTGAATATTTGTAATACAAACGTCTAAAGTAATCCAAACTCAGAATACTTTAAATAATCAATCTCCCCACTCATAGGGATGAATTTTTCAACGAGATTGAGCATTAAAAATACCCTAAAGTTGTGTCTCTTTTTCTTTCAAAATGGCCAAAAACACAAAAGTTGACCAAAAGATGAACGCAAAAATACTAAAATGTATTATTAAATACTAAAATTTTTCTCATTGAACTGGAAACCTTAACATTTTCAGTCCAATATCAAAGGTGTTTTTTTGGATATTAGGTACATTATTATCGACGTTCCGGACGATTACCTGCTTTACCAGGTTCGCGGGTTATAGATAATGATAGGCGGTTTGCCTTTTCCAATTGTTTTAGATAGAGAGTAGGTCAGCATGACTTCGTGCGATCCCGCCTGATTGGTTCGTAATTTGGATAGTCCAATGTCATAGCTGTAATATAGCGATAAGTAATCGTTAAGACGGATACCTGTGATAATGGGAATGGCATCTATCGTTTTGCTATTATATCCTCTAAACGCAACTCCCAATGTTATATTGTCATTGTACCGAAAAAGTGCAGATATTTCTGTCTGAACCTTCTTGAGATCGGTGCGCACAAATAGAGAGGGGGTGAAAACGATGGAACGCCCCAAATCAAAACTCCGTTCTGCATTAAAAAGCAGATGCCGATGATAGGTATAAGAGAGGGAGTCTCTTTTCCCTACCGGACGATTGGCATTTAATAATGATAATCCCGCTTTGAAGTTATTGTTTACAAATGCGACCCCAACCGAAATGTGCGGAATCTCCACATTTGTTATTTCTTTGACGAGCTTTTGGTCGTTGTGGTTGATGAGTCCGGGCTCGGAGTAGTCGCCATCCGGTGTGCGCAGTAGGCTGCCATCCAATCGGAATTGGGAATAATTAAGGCTAACGCCACCTGAGAGCGTACCATTGCCCAGAGATTGATGATAGGAATAGGCTATTCCGAATGCCGTGTTTTGTTGTGCACCGATTTTCAGGTTTTTGAAGGATAGCCCAATGCCTCCCCCCGCTATGTATAAAGGCATGTGTGCATTTAATACTGTAGAGGAAGGACTACCCGGAAACGAAACCCACTGCTTGCGTAATGCCGCTTTGACTTCGATGGACTCTTTCATGCCTGTATATGCCGGATTGTATTGCTCCAAGTTGAACATCTGCATACTATACTGCTCCACCTGCTGGGCGGCAGACTCATTCAAGAGCAGAAGTAGCGTGGCATATAAGAATAGTTTCTTCACAATATGTGTTTGTGTTTGTGCGGATAAAGATAGGGGGATTTTTTTTTATATGCAAATTGTGGAGATGCCCACTACAACTGTATCCGCTCCACAATCTCCAATCCATAACCGGTGAGGGCAACTCTTCTTTTGGGGTTGACCATTAGAAGCCGCAGGCGGGTGACCTGGAGGTCGTGGAGTATTTGTGCCCCGACACCGAAGTCTCTTTGCTCTTCGATTTTGGGTGTGGGTTTGTTTTTGTCTTTTTGAATGAGCTCTTTTAGTTTGTTGAGCAGGGCATCTTTGTTTTCGCCATGACGCATAAAGAGGATGATGCCTTTGCCTTCTTTTTGGATGATTTCGAGTGATTTTCGAAGGGGTTGGTGTCCTTTTAGCAGGGAGTCGATAATTTCGCCGGTACCCTGAGCGGAATGGACCCTGGTGAGTACGGGGTCGTTGGGGAGCCATTTGCCTTTTTTGAGGGCGATGTGGACATCTCCGGTGGTCAATTGGCGGTAAGCGATTAGCTCAAAGTCGCCATATCTGGTTTGGAGGGTGTCTTGATATTCCTTTTGGATGAGTCGCTCGGTACGCATCCGGTAGGCGATGAGATCTTTGATGGCGATGATTTTGAGGTCGAATTTTTTGGCGACTTCCATCAGCTTGGGAAGGCGGGCTGCGCTGCCGTCATCATCGAGTATCTCGACCAATACGCCGGCGGGAAAAAAACCTGCGAGTCGCGCCAAATCAATGGCTGCTTCAGTATGTCCGGTACGGCGGAGTACGCCTCCTGCTTTTGCGACAAGCGGAAAGATATGTCCGGGACGAGCAAAATCCTCTGCCTTGGTGTCGGGGTCAACGATGGCTTTGATGCCGGTCGCACGGTCGTAGGCTGAAATGCCTGTTGTACATCCCTTCCCGATGAGGTCGATACTAACGGTAAAGGCCGTCTCGTGCAGGGCGGTATTGGAGGAGACCATTTTATCGAGTTTTAGCTCTTTGGCGCGATGTTCTTCAATGGGGGTGCAGATGAGTCCGCAGCCGTTTTTTGCCATGAAGTTGATGATTTCGGGAGTGATGCACTCGGCTGCACAGATGAAGTCCCCTTCGTTCTCACGATCTTCGTCATCGACGACGATGACGACTTTTCCCGCCTTTATATCGTGGATGGCCTCTTCGATGGTGTTTAGTACGAAAGGCTTAGATTCTTTTTGTAGGTTCCCAGACATTGTTTTTTATTCCTTTTAAAAAATTTATAAATCCTTTTAGAAGTGCTATATTCATCAATACAAAATATCGAATGCTCCTCAAATATAATACATGAACACCTAGGACGCCAAGTAGTTTGTCCAGTAATGGAATAACCAGTAAAAAAGTTGTAACTCCAAGGATGCTCACTTGATAAAAAAAGTGCCAAAAAGGGGTGCTTTTGATGGTGAACGCCAAATATAAAGCACTTGCCAAAAGCCCAATCATTAGGAAGGGACCAATCCAGCGAAGTACCTTATGTGAAAAAATCACAAAGCCCGGCAGGCGGTAGGGCGGCCACCAAAGGTGAGGGAAGGTGACGAGATTTTGAAAGTTTCCGGCTGAAATTCGGGCTTTTCGCCTGAATTCTTCTTTTATTTCGTGTGAGACAGCTTCATAACATATTGCTTCGAGGTCGTTGATGACTGCTCCTTCTTGTTCGATGACCTTCATGGTAATGTAAAAATCATCTACGAGATAATTATCAGGCACGGGATGGAAGTAGGACGCCCGGAGGGTGTAGCAGCCACCGAAAGGACCCGCCATTATCTTCCAGGCATTGGATTCGTCGTTTTTTAGTTGTACTTCGGAGGAGATGTATTGATTTTCGGATTGGGAGATGCCTTCTTTTTTTAGTCCGGTATTGACCATGTTGGAATCGACGATAACGACCTTTTTGTCCCGATAATGCCTCGTTAGGTTTCTAAGGCAATTTTTTTCCAAAATGACATTGGCATCGGTCAGAAGGAAAATATGCTGCTCTACGGAGGGAATTCGTTCCAATGCTTTTTGCGCAAGCTGATTGACGACACCGGGTTTGCCCTGCCTTTTCCGAAAGGGAAAAAAGAAAAGCCGGGGAAAGTCCGGTTGTAGGCGGGTGATGATGTCATTAGTCAGGTCGGAGGAGCAGTCGGAGCCGATGAAGATGGAGAGTTTTTCTTTGGGGTAGTTGAGTTCCCTTAGGCATTGGAGTTTTTCTTCGATGACCTTTTCTTCATTATAGACTGCCATTAATACGGATACCGAAGGTAGGTTTGTGTCGTCAACCGGTGATTGATTGATTTTTTTTCGCCGGCGAGCGAGGAAGCCTGCCAATAGGGGATAGGCGATATAGGTGTATATCAGTGCGCTGAAACTACTCCAAAAAATGAATTGTGCTATTAATGTCATTTATTTGTATTGGACTATCCTGCGCAAAGGTAAGTCAATAGTTGGAGGAATCGTTATGGTATTGCGAATTAAATTTTCACACAGTAACTACTTGCGGCACAGCCATCTGATAAGTGCGCATTAATTTTTGAGCGACTTCGATGTGGTCGTAATTTTTGAGTATGAATTGGTTGGCTTTTGCGCCCATCTTTTCGAGTGTGCCGTTTTGTTGAAGGCACCAGTCAATAGCTTCGATGAAATCTTCGGGGTCATCTGCAAGCATGACCTCTCCTCTATTCTTGGCGGCGATACCTTCGATGCCGATGGAGGTGGAGATAATGACTTTGCCAAGAGCCATTCCTTCCAATATTTTGGCCCGCATTCCGCTGCCGGAGAGCAGTGGCACGACCATGATGCTGTGTTCGTTGATGAACTCGGTGGCACTATCCACTTCGCCGTGTACGACGATATTATCCCGTTTGATGTTTTTGACCCATTCAGGGGTGTTTCGCCCTGCGATATGCAACTGGATACTTGGAAATTTCCGGTGGATTTTTTTCCAAATGTTATCCAAGAACCACTTTAGTCCTTCTGTGTTGGGCATCCAGTCGAGGGAACCGATGAAGGAGATGGAGAGGTCTTTTTTATAGCTTTCATAATTGGGTTGGTAATTGGATAAATCCATGCCAATGGGGATGACTTGTGCTTTTCCTTTGAAGCCCATTTGCCTGAAGGTGTTGTGATCCTTCTCTGTAATGGGTAGGAGTAAATCGTATTGGCTGAGCATAGACTGCTCGTAATTTTTTAACTTTTTAGTTAGGTGCCGGAGGTATGTTTTCTTAAGTGTCGATTTGGTGTTGTGGGTGATTCGCTCCCATATTTCGTGTTCTACGTTATGTGCCCGCATGACGACGAGTGCTTTGGAATACTTGCGGATGGTACCAATGTAGGGGGCGAGGTAGAGTGTTTCGAGTTGTATGATATCAAAAGAGGATTGCTTCAATAATTCTATTAACTTATTCTCAAATTCTTTGGATATAAACCTGCTGATATGATAAGAATCGGAGGAGAAAAGATTTTTCACAGCCTGCCCAATTCTAATATCGGTATTGATATCAACAGTGTATTTTGCCTTGTAAAAAGGGAGTGTCTCATCGATTTTGGTTGTATCAAAAGCGTGCTTATTGGTATTCATCGTCAGGAGGGTGATTTCCGCTCCCAGCGACGAAAGAGCATTGGCGATATTGGTCACGGCGATGGATTCACCATCCTTCAAGGGGTAGGGATATTTTTTACATAACTGAAGTATCCTCATGTGCTTATCGTTTGTCTATTCTTTTAATAGTTGCTACTTGCTTTTGTCCGCCCAAGATGATTATTTATTCAATTTTAAAGGTATTATTTTCCAGTTCAATATCGGCCATTGCTCCGCTTGGGTCGATCTGGATACTTTCTATCTTTTTTATTTTTACAGGTATGTCAAATTCATAACTCATATTTACCCAAGGCCAATCGGGTAAGACGGTATAAGGTGTCTTAGTATCAGGAGCGGGCTTGTTACCTCTCATTATTCTCAATGGGATATTAAACATTTCTTTTTTTCCGTTTTTATACGTTACGACTACGTCTATTGGCATTGGAACCATACCTATTCTCTTTAGGCTGATGGTGGTCTTTTTCCGGTTTGCAGTAACGGTGTCGATAGCGTAGTCAATGGTTAGCGTGGTATTAACCCAGTATTCGCGGTACCAATCCAGCTCCATATCGGCAACTTTCTCCATCTCACGTACAAAGTTAATATCATTTGGGTGTTTTCCATGCCAATGGTCAAAATAAGCCAACAAACCATTATCAAATGCCTCTTTGCCGACAATATATTCGAGCTGATTGAGGAAAACAGAGCCTTTAACGTAAGAGCTGACACCGTATGCCCAATTAGTATTGAAGTAGTCGGCGTGGGTAATCATGGGCTCCTCGTAGCCGCTTTTGGCATAGCCGACATACCCTTTGGTCGTGCTAAGGTACTCAAGTGGATGCTCGACAGCCTCGCCGGAGATTAGTCCTTTGGCTTTGAGGTGGTTCATTACCCGGGTAGAAGCATAACTGGTGAATCCTTCGTCCATCCACGGATAGTGACTTTCGTCGGTAGCGAGCATCATTTGATACCAGCTATGGAGTAACTCGTGTACGGCTACGCCGACCAAGCTGACGAATGGTCTGTTGCCGGTGATTAGAGTTGCCATGGGATACTCCATACCACCATCACCACCCTGAATGAAGGAGTATTTTTTGTATTGGTACTGCCCGAAGTTTTTATTACAATAATCAAACACTTCGTCCATGACCTCCGGTAGCTTTGCCCATGCTTCTTTGTTGGATTCTGTTTCCTGAAAAATGAAGTGCATCATTGGTCCGTTGTGGGCTTTGCGGGTGGTGTGCTTGTATTCGGGGTCGGCAGCCCAGACGAAGTCGTGGACATTAGGTGCATTGAAGTGCCAAGTGAGTTTCCCCCCCGGCTTGTGGAGTACTTCTTTATCGGAGTAGCCATAGCCTATCTCATCTGCGTTTTGAAGGTAACCGGTGGCTCCGATGAGGTATTGGTTGTCGATGGTTATCTTGACATCGTAGTCACCCCATACGCCATAGAATTCACGACCGACGTAGGGGTTGGCGTGCCACCCACGATAGTCGTATTCGCTCAGTTTGGGGTACCACTGCGACATGGAGTAGCGGATATCTTCGGCATTGTCTCGCCCTGAACGCCTGATTTGAACCGGAGATTGGGCTTTGAAGGCAGACTCAAAGACGACAGTCTCTCCCGGCTTGATAGTTGTGGGAAGCTTACATTCCAGGATGGTGCCGGCTTCTTCCATTTGTACGGGTTGTCCGTTCATAGTGAGTGAGGTGACGTGGCAATACCCCATTTCTTCAGGCTTTAATCTGCCAATTCTACTGCCTACGCGCTGGTCGGCATCCTGAAGCCACGCAGAGCGTTTATCCATCATACTACCCGGTTGAAAGGCATTGTTATAAAGATGAAAAAAGACGTGCTTGAGTTCATCGGGAGAATTATTGGTATAAGCAATGACTTGCTTGCCCGTGTACTGATTGCTTTGGACATCAAAGTCAATATCCATTTTGTAATCGACTTTCTGTTGCCAATAACAGGATTGTGCAGATGCGAAGCCGCAAATTAGCAATAGACTTGGAATCAGGAAGTGCTTCATTAAATTCATATTTTAATATTTTTTTTGAAACCAATTGGCTTATTCCCAATGGTACTCTTTCATGATGGCTTTTGCTCTGGGGATAGACTTGAAGACCTCATCAAAGTCCATTGCCACCTCGTTGAATCCTCCAATGCCAATCAGGAAATCATCAATTTCGGCAAAACCATTGACGGGATATTCGTGCAACGTTTGGCAAAATATTGGTTGTTGCTCTTTTCCCGTTAAAAAAATGATTAGGTTCAGTGCATTCTGAAAATCCTTTGTCCCTTTAACGATGCCAATGGGGGTTAGATTGTAGTAAGTGCCGTTCTTAGTGTTAACGGGGTACTTGATGCCAAC
The DNA here is from genome assembly GCA_027008975.1 of Saprospiraceae bacterium. Taxonomy (GTDB): domain Bacteria; phylum Bacteroidota; class Bacteroidia; order Chitinophagales; family Saprospiraceae; genus JALVDO01. The sequence continues at coordinate 9,198 of JALVDO010000419.1, forward strand.
GTTGCTTCCGATGTCAAAATCTTCCGGTTGCCCGGAATGTTGGTACTGAATAAGGGCAGAAGTATTGATGATGGACAAATCGGCTTTTCCTTGTCCGACGGCCTTTACGGCTTCAATATCACTGGCGACCGGAGGAATTGCTAGATTGCTCATGATGCCTTTAATCCATTTTTTTGTTTTGGCTTCACCCTCTGTCACCAACATGGAGGCGATGAAGAATTGGTTGCTTTTGTTCTGAGCCGAGGAAATGACAATTTTTTTTCTGAATTTGGGGGCAATAAGGTCGTCATAGGTTGCGAAAGCATCATAGGGGACGCGCTTGTGTGCTCCACCGACACCAATTGCTCTTTTTGATAATGAAGTCCACATATTGTCCTTGTCTCGATTTCTCGAATGCGTTTTGTTATCAATTAGGGGGTCAGAAAAAGGGTATAGCAGGTGCGCTTCCTTCAATTGGTAAATATCCTCCAAGCCCGGTAAGAGTACTACATCAGCCTGTGGTTTATCGGCTTCATCTTTTATTCGCCGGATGATATTATCGGCATTATCCAATACGACATTTACTTTGACACCATACTCCTTTTGGAATTTGTTTATCAACTCTTTGTCTAGTTCGAAGTATCTGGCCGTATAGAGATTGATTGATTTGGAATAGGTAGTTGGGGGTGGAGGAGTGTCCTGCACGGTTGTTTGTGGTGCTTTTTCTTCACCACAAGCCGTGATGGAAAACATTAATATCAGGAGCGAATAACGCAAAAATGAATTTGTTAGCATGAATATATTTTTGATGGAGTACAAAAAGACAAAGGTAGAAAAAAATGACCCGGTATTTCAAATACCGAGCCACTTTTTGTCAATCGTTTAGGTTAGACGACGAACGAAATCAATGGTCTATAACTTAAAATACGGTTACTTTCTTTACGGTCTCACCGTAAGAAGTTTTAATTTTCACGAAATAAATACCTTTTTCGTTAATGTCTTTCCATGTCTTTACATAAGTGCCGGTGCTATAGTTTCGACCATCCTCCAGGATAGTGACGAGGTGTCCTGCCACATCGTAAACGGCCATGTCAACTGTAGTCGATTCTGTAATCTCAAACTCGATATTACTAAAGGTCGTTGCAGGGTTGGGATAGACATTTACTTTGTCCAATAAATCTACAACCTCGTTGGTGGCAGTAATGGCAGTAAGCGATATGTTGTCGAGGAAGGTAGAATTTCCCCATGCGCTAATGGCTTTGAATTGGAGATAAACTCCTTCGCTTCCGTCGTAGGCGCTTAGGTCAATTTCGTCCGTTTCCCACTCGTCGGCTGCAGGAAGGTATAAGGGCTCTGTATGTCCATCCACGGTGGACAAATCAGCTCCTTGTATATCATGTACAATTGTCCAAGTATCTCCACAGTCTTCAGAAATGAGGATTTGCAGACGGTCGTTTGAACCGCTGTATCTTCCTCCTGCACGATCGTAAGTGAGCGTTGCGTTGCTCATGCCGGTCAGATCAATTTTGTCGTAAGTGAGGGTACCATCGTCAGCAGCATCAGGTTCTGCCGGATTCCATTGGTAGTAATTAATCCAAATAGATTTTTCTGATGTTCCGTAGCCACCAAGGGGACCGGGAGCGCTGCTGAATGCGTCTTGAGAAAC
>JALVDO010000420.1 GCA_027008975.1 Saprospiraceae bacterium
TTCTCATTTTGATTTTGACATCCTTCGCTTACCTTTGTAGTATTAAAAAAATACAACTACTCGTTACTTACGTTACAAAAATACAAAAAAATAAACACATGAAAGTATCATCTCTAACCAATAATCTGAGCTATAACAATGACAAACCTGCTATTTCCGTTCTATTCGAAACAGACAGTACTAAGGAAATTCGCATCGCGATGAAAAAAGGACAGTTTATGAAAGAACATAAAACATCCTTTCCCATTGTCGTCGAGATATTCGAAGGAGCGATTGACTTTGGCGTCAACGGCGAACTGCACCAATTGGTCAAAGGAGACCTCGTTGCGCTCGAAGCAAGTGTACCCCATGATTTGAATGCCACTACCGACAGTATCGTTCGCCTGACTTTATCCAAGCAGGACGCGGTGGAACGGGTGCGAAGTGTTGAGGCGGGATAGTGTTGGAAGGGGGGAGTGGAAAGGCTAAAGGGGAAAGTTCAAAGGGGAAAGTTCAAAGGCTAAAGGGGAAAGGCTAAAGGCTAAATTTAAAAGGCTAAATTTAAAAGTGAAATTGGTTTTGAAAATGGAATCCTACTTTTAAATTTATCATTTTTCCTTTTGAATTTTAAATTTATAAGGCTAAAGTTCAAAGGGGAAAGGGGGAAGTGTTCCTTGTTCCTTGTTTGGTGTTTTTTTGAGGTGTTGAGGTGTTGAGCTGTTGAGCTGTTGAGTTCTTTAGCTGTTGAGGTGTTGAGTTCTTTAGCTGTTGAGGTGTTGAGTTCTTGAGTTCTTTAGCAGTTGAGGTGTTGAGGTGCCTTCGTTTGTGATTTAAAAATAATGACTCAAAAGTAATATTTACGTATGAAAAAGATATTAACATTCATCGCAGTTTTTATTGCGGTACAGGGATTTGCGCAACAGAAAGAATTGACCCTTCACGATGCCATTATGGGACGAGCTTTGGGGTTGTATCCCGAAAGTCTTTCAGCTCTACAATGGGTCGATGACGACCAATATTTGTACAAAGCAGAAGATAAGTACATCGTAAAAAATGCCAACAACAAACGGGAATTTGTCATCTCAAAAGATGACTTCAGCGTAACATACTCCGACATGAAGTCACTCCCGGGCATTATGAATATCGACGATGATCAAATTACCTTTCAAACGGGAAATGACATCATCACCTATGACTATAAAGCACACCGGGAAATTAGCAAAACCAGCTTTCCGGAAGGGGCTGCCAATACGGATTATAACACTAAAAACATGGCGGTAGCCTACACCATCGACAATAATCTGTATGTCGCAACACCCAATAATCCAAGGATAGCCGTCACCAATCACAAGGATAAGAATATCGTAGCGGGGCAGGCAATTGCCCGCTTTGAATTCGGCATAAGTAAGGGGACATTTTGGTCACCCCAGGGGAAATATCTCGCCTTTTACCAAAAAGATGAATCCAATGTAACAGATTATCCACTGGTAGATATTACAACCTATCCGGCAACACTTAATAACATCAAATACCCCATGGCGGGGCAAGGCAGCGAAATAGCCAGCGCCGGAGTATTTGATATGGCAAGTGGTAAGACCATTTATCTCGACATCGATGGAAGTGATGAGCATTATCTGACCAACCTATCTTGGTCGCCCGACGAAAAGTACATCTTCATCGCAGAAGTCAATCGCGCTCAAGACCACTTTGCCTATAATATGTATAGTGCAAAAACAGGGAAGAAGGTTCGCACACTCTTTGAGGAGTCTAATAACAAATGGGTAGAGCCGGAAAATGACGCGGTTTTCCTACCCGGTAGCAAAAAGAAATTCATCTGGATGAGCGAGCACGACGGCTTCAAAAACCTCTACCTCTATAACACAAAGGGGAAGCTCCTGCGCCAATTGACTAAGTTTGATTTTGTCGTAAAATCCATACTTGGATTCGACGAAGAAGGAAAAAATGTCATCATCAGTGCGACGGGAAAAGACCCGAGAGAGACCCACACCTACAAAGTGAATATCAAGACCGGAGAGGCAACTGACCTGACTCCCGACAACGGTACGCATAGCTCAAAAGTGGGAGATCACTACATACTCGATAAATTTAACAGTCTGAAAGTACCCAACGAAATCAGCGTCATTAACATTCAAACAGGTGCCAAAGAGGTTATCTTTACCGCTGACAATCCTTTGAAAGACTACAAAACAGGGAATACGGAATTCGTCACATTAAAAGCAAAAGATGGCGTTGACCTGTATGCTAGAATCATCAAGCCTAGTGATTTCGACCCCGACAAGAAATATCCGGTGTTGGTCTATGTCTATGGTGGCACTCATGTGCAATTAGTCACAGACAAATGGCTTGCCGGCGCCCCATTGTGGATGCATTGGATGGCAGAGAAGAATAACTACATCATTTTCACCATTGACAATCACGGCTCTGAAAACAGGGGATTTGCATTCGAGAGCGTTATCCACCGAAAGGCAGGCGAAGCCGCCATGGAAGACCAACTCATAGGGGTCGATTACCTTAAATCGCTTCCTTACGTCGATGCCAGCCGGATAGCGGTGCACGGATGGAGCTACGGTGGGTTTATGACCTGCTCTCTGATGCTCCGTCACCCGGGTGTATTCACCACTGCCGTTGCCGGTGGTCCTGTGACCGACTGGAAGTATTACGAAGTCATGTACGGTGAACGCTACATGGACCGACCACAGGAAAACCCCGAAGGCTACGCCAATTCCAGAATAGGGAAGTATCTCGAAAATCTTCAGGGAAAACTAATGCTCATACACGGAAGTGTTGACCCAACTGTCGTCCCTCAACACAGCATGACGGTACTCAAGGAAGCCGTGGACAAGGGTGTGCAATTGGATTTTTTCACCTACCCTATGCACCCACATAACGTACGCGGCAAGGATAGAGTACACCTGATGACGAAGGTATTGGATTATATTTTGGAAAATAATAAATGATATCTGCCGTACAACTCCGGTAGCACCTCCTTCATCCGCTCCGGAAACATAAAGTAATGTGAGATGCTGACAGCTCGCTGGGGGACATCCTCGATGCCCATCCAGTCCTTTATGCCCTTTTCGGGAAATCCACTGACTTCCTCCAATTGTTCCCAGGTGGGAAGCGGCATGGATTCCCAATCGATTTCGGGGTGATTGTGCATATAAATTTTGGCAAATTCATGCAATCCTACGTTGTAATACCGCTGAGGCTCAATAAAGCTCTTCAGAATGTGTTCTCCTGAAAAAAGGGCAACGCCATCCGGTTCGTAAATCTCCGACGCATGAAAAGAGCGCGGGTGCTGAGGACTGGGGAAAGCACCCGGATAGACGACATACATATCAAAATCAGGCGGCAAAAACGCCTCTTTATTCATCGTTATCAATACGGCGCTGGCGGCAATCATAGCCTTGATGTCTTCGGGGACGTTCTCCCATCCTTTAGGCATAAACTCCTTGGCGTGAATGAATAATTGTACCCGATTCAGAAACTTCGTCTTCTCCTTGGGCGCCAGACGTTGGAAAGCTGGAAATTTCTTTTGAAAAATATCAATAATCCCCTTATGGGGCAATGGCGGATGGCGCTCATACCACCACCAGTCAATCTGTGGTGATAAGGCGTAGATAATCGCCAATACAATTACAACGGGAATTAAATAATAGGTGTATTCCCCGCCATTCGTCCAATTGAGGTACAATAAAATCAAGGCGGCAGCGACAAAAGGAAAGGAAACTATTTTTGAAAACATATTGTTGTTTTGATTATGGTGGCAAATTACAAAAGATTGTGGAGTTTGGGAAACAACTGACACCACAAAAAAAAATTAAAAAAATAATCAAGAAATTGCATATTCAAAAAAAAGCTTTTACATTTGCACTCGCTTTACAAAAATAAGGTGCGGTAGCTCAGTTGGTAGAGCACAGGACTGAAAATCCTGGTGTCGATGGTTCAAACCCGTCTCGCACCACGAATTAGTAAAGTTAGCGGAGGCTCGTCGTTATTCGACGAGCCTTTTTTTGTACGCCTCAATACCACCTTCCAAATTATAAAAATGGTCAATAGCGTAGCCTTTTTTCTTTAGAAATAGGATGGCTTCACGGCTTCTCCGTCCTGTCTGGCAGTAGAACACGATTGGGGTATCTAGCTCGTGCGACCACTCGGTATGCTTCAATTCGTCTAAGGGTATCAATTCGCCGCCGATGTGCGTTATAGCGCGTTCGTAAGGCTGGCGAACGTCGATTAGCCGGATATTTGGTGTCTCGTTCAGCCATTTTTCCAACTCGACTGATGTAATGGTATTGACCGTCTCGGGTGTAGAAATGCCGCAAAACTGTTCGTAATCCATTAATTCCGTTATCCGATTATCAGAACGAGCTGTATAGCGAATGGTGCGCGTCATCATGGTTGTGGTGTCGAGTATGAATAATTTTCCGGCAAGGGGTACACCATTACCGGTGATGACTTTTATTGCTTCATTGGCCTGAATAGATCCGATGATGCCCGGCAATACGCCAAGTACGCCGCCTTCTGCGCAATTGGGCACCAACTCCGGAGCCGGCGGATTTGGGAAAATATCCCGATAGTTGGGGCTACGTCCACCTTCTGCTGTTGGCAGATTGAAGACCGACACCTGCCCTTCATAGCGAAAAATAGAACCATAAACATTGACCTTGCCGAGCAGGACACAGACGTCGTTTACAAGGTAGCGCGTCGGGAAATTGTCCGTTCCATCGACAATAATATCGTAATCGGCTGCTATATTCAGGGCATTTTCTTTAGTAAAGCGTTGCACCATCGAATGGATGGTAATATGCGGATTCAAGCCGCGTAGTTTTTGGGCTGCCACCGTTGCTTTGGGCTGTCCGATATCCTGCTCTGCGAACAACACCTGCCGTTGGAGGTTACTCACCTCTACCCTATCGTAATCGACAATACCAATCGTACCGACACCTGCCGCGGTGAGGTACATCAATACAGGTGCTCCCAATCCTCCCGCCCCGATGACCAGCACACGGGCGTTTTTCAGTGCCCTTTGTGCCGCTATTCCAAAATCCGGTAGGGCGAGATGACGGGCGTATCGCTGTAGTTCAGCCTTTGAGAGATTATCCATTGCTATAAACGCCTTCTACAAATGAAATTGTCCGCTTGAAATATTGCTTTTCCACGGGAACAAAACCAAGTGACTCCACTAATTTGTCCGTCTCCCGGGTCAGATTGCAGCCATCACCAATTACCTTCCAGGCGGGATTAAACAACTCCTGCAATCGCCCTTTGTGTCTGTGCTTAGATTTGATGTGTTCCATGATGACTAGTTTTCCCTCGGGCTTTAGCCAATTCTTAAAGCGCCGCAATGCCAACTCCGGGTCTTCAATCGTACACAATACCAGAGTACAGACGACGGCGTCAAGGGAATGGGGCTTGATTAATTCATCCAGTCGCTCATCGTTTACACCTATGTTATACATACTTACATGGGGTAAACTTTTGTACTTGCGTACAGCCTTTTGCATCATCGGCTTGGATGGCTCCACGGCGATCACCTGAGCATCTTTGTGAAAAAACGGAAAATTGGCACCGGTACCAAAACCGACATCCAATATCGTCCCCCTGAGGGCACCGATTAGCTTCTCCCGGTTCTGAGCGAGGTGTGCCTCCGTGCTTTTCATCACGCCGTCGTAAACCGCTGCAAAAATTCGCTGATATATTTTACCCATGAAATTAGAAACAATTGAATGAAAAAATGGTTGACAAAACAACTTTGACAAACTTTTATTCGTTATTCGAAAAACCAACTACCAAAAACGAAAAAAAATTTTGCAACGATTTTGATTTTTATTTAAATTCGACTTTCAAAAAACAAAGTAAAAACAAAATTAAATTAAGATTAGTTAGCTTTTTCAGAATATTTATTTTTTAATGGCGATTTTTTATTCTTTATTTCAGAATTTTATTTTTAAAAAGACTTGCGCAAAACAATATTTTGATTTATCTTTGCACTATCATTAGATGAATGAGAGATAACGAATAGAAAAACAATCAACAATTATCGGATTTTCTAATCCATAGAACAAAACAAAAAAATGACAAGATTAATCGCTTTTTTCGGACTTTTGATTCTTTCTGTTAGCACTATGAATGCTCAGAGTAAAAGCACCAACTTCAAAAAGGGAGACGTACAATTAACAGCAAGTGTTGGTCTGTTACCGACCTTTGTTGCAGACAGAGGGCACACCAATATCCCCCCCATCAGCCTTAAAGCTGCCTTCTACGTATCTAAAAAGTTCTCTTTAGAGGCTTATACCGCTTTCTCTTCAACAGAGACAGGTGTCCAAACCTACCCCGACCACTCTGTCAACCAAACAAAAAATGATTTTCTTATCCTGGGGTCAAGAGGTGTTGTACATACGTATAAATACAAGAATTGGGATATTTATGGTGGTTTGATGTTGGGATACAACATTCCGATGGTAAAATCAACGACCACTTACCCTGAGGGTCCTGTAAAAGAAGGAGAATTGCAACCAACATTCCATAGAGAGGCAACGAACAACTTCACCTACAGTGGATTTGTCGGAGCGACTTACTTTGTGAAGAAAAACCTCGGTATTACCGGAGAAGTCGGCTACGGAATCTCTATCATCAATGTAGGAATTTCATACAAGTTATAAAGGTAAGTAAAGTAAATTAATTTAATAGGTGAATGTGAAGCCCTCAGAGATGAGGGCTTTTTTTGCATTCGTGTATACTTTTTCTATGAAAATTGCGACAAAACAATTAATCACAGCCATTGTTGGAAAATTACAAACGAACATCCAAAGGGCTGAAAGCCTTAAAAATTTGCCATTAGAAACATTAAACCACAAAGAGCACATTAATAGTTGGAGTGCATTGGAATGCATTGAGCACCTAAATTTATACGGAGACTTTTATCTCCCTGCAATTAAAACGGCAATCGAACATAGTAAGACAAAACCGGACACCTTCTTTAAAGGCGGGTTCATCGGAAATTATTTTGTTAAAGCAATGCTTCCGAAAGAAAAATTGAATAAAATGAAAACTGCTGAGGATAAAAATCCCGCGGGAAGCGACATTGACATTAATGTCATCGACAGATTTATTCAACAACAAAGGGCATTTTTAAAATTGATTGAAAAATCAAAAAATATAAATCTGACCAAGACCAAAACGGCTATTAGTATCTCGAAGTTGATAAAATTGAGGTTAGGTGATACTTTTAGATTTATTGTGGCTCACAATGAAAGACATCTAATTCAGGCGGAGCGTGCGATAGAAGCAAAGGCTCACAGCGGGTCTTGAATTTCCTTTGCTACCCGCAGCCCTACCTGCTCCCTGCGACCTGTGGTCGCAATGCGGATATCGGTACAGGCTTTCATCCAAAAACCGCACTAAGCCATAGGTTGAAAACCTATACTTTGGTGCGTTTTGCAATGGTACGTCGGAGCGAGCAGGGGAGTTTTAACTTTTAATAATGTGGGTGCTAGCAGGGCTTACCTTTATTTGATAATCTAAAATCAATTCTGTATTTCCATTTACAGTTTGTACCACCTAATTTCATTTTTACTAATAGGAAGACTTAGCAAGCTGTCTACATCAATGGAATCTAAAACTGGTCTATTAATCAACAAAATTGAAATTTCAGGTCGTTTGGTTGAATAAATTACTAAATACTTTCCACCCGGTATTTTTACATTTCTTTTTAAAGGAAGATTGTATTTCGATAAAGACCCAGTAACCTTTTCTCCATCAGCAATAAATTCATACTCAATACTCCCAAAATCTCCTCTTTGAACGGTTGTTCCTATTGCATATTTTGGAAATCGGGTAATGCTTTGATAATCCCTAATCCAACTAACAATCAAAACAATAATGACGATACTGGCAAGGGTAAGTGGGTGTTTAAATTTTCTTAGTCCCATATTAAAATAAAAAATATTTAGTTTTCTTCATTGATCATTAAACTTTTTTTGTAAATCTGGCGTAAACAGAGATTTGGACTTCGCCACCTCTTTCCCCGCTGCGACCTGTGGTCGAAAAGCGAATACAGGTGCAGGCTTTCAGCCAAAAACCGCACTAATCCATAGGTTGAAAACCTAAACTTTGGTGTGGTTGGCGACGGCACGTCGGAGCGAGCAGGCAATCTATATGATTCAGCCCCCTATAACTTCACAGGTTTATCCAACTATAGTAATACAACTTGTTTATCAGTTCAATTCGCACTGACAGATATTTGCCCTTGTCATCAAATTCTATTAAGTAATATGGTTTGGTAACGATCATTCCACCTTCTCTGATATTCTCAACTTCGTGGAGAATGCACGATGAAGGAGTAATAATATATTGATGCTGTTTAAGAGAATTAACGATTGAATCAATTGATAAAATTTCAAATAATTGACATGAATTTAACCCAATTAATTTATAGGGAGTGTTTTCAAAATTCTTCCCATCACTATCATTAATCACTCTTTGTATTTTATACCGATATTTTTTTTCGCATTCTTCCCAATTATCATCATGTGATTCTTGGTATAAATTAGGAGTGAATAATTTGTTTATAATAAAATCCAAAGCAATTTGTTCATCCCTAATCGACATTTGCTCGAAAGCTACTGATAAAATTTCATCAAATCCGGTAAAATCTTCAATTTTTGATGTTATGTCATGCTGAGTTGTACTATTTTTAATTTCACAAGTCCAATTATCATTAACTTTATCAACCTTTTGATTTGGAAATATTTTATTCTGTAGCAAATAAGCCCATTCCTTATGAATTGGATATCTAACATGATAAGTAGTATCTTTTTTATCCATTAAAAAAACATCCCCATATAACTCTCCTCGATTTGATGGAGTCTTAAATTCTAAAGACAATTGCCTTTTACCTGATTTCTCTAAATTATGACAACTTTGACAAAAAAAAGTTACCAACAAGAGTAAACAAAAAACAAAACGTATTACATTCATCGATTAAGCTTTAGGTTTTATTCTTTCTGTGAAATTATCTTTTGGAGAATTAAATCTTCTTCCTGTTATAAGGTCAAATAACGGAGACAACTGAGGAATCTTTGAATTAATTATTTTCAAATCTTCCTGCAAAAACATTGACCCTCCATTTTCAAACGGATTCACAGACCAAGTAGTATTCTTCCCCTGCTCCCTGCGACCTGTGGTCGCAATGCGAATATCGGGACTACAAGTCGCACCGAGCAGTAATAATTTATTTTTTCCCAAAAAAGTTGTAACTTTGGTCATCTATAAACCCGGTACTTTAAATAATAAAACTTATGAAAAAATTTATACTCTTCGGTATTTTTTGCCTTTTTGCAACATTAGGAATAAGCCAATACCATGTTTACTCAGATCTGGCTAATCTTTCCAGTCAAAAGATTGTACAAATGAACGATGGTGGTTATTTAATTGCCGCTTACGAATATTGCTACACGCCACATGCCACCGCCATCGAAGGCTGTGGATTTGCCACCCACCTTGTTCGAACCAATACCACAGGTGATACTTTGTGGACAAAAAGGATTGACCAAAAACCTTGGAACTCCAAACTATTTAATAATAATGACGGAAGTGTAACATTTATTGGGACAACCAACCAATCCTATAGCTGTGACGGATTCGGAGTAGGCTTATGGGGCTTTTCTCAAGTACAGGTATTGCATCTAAATAGCGATGGTGAGCTGCTTCATGAAATCCATTTTCCCGACAATTGCGAATTGGTCATGAAGGATGTCACAGACATAGGGGATCAGCTTTTTGCCGTCGTGGGTTATTATATATCACCAATATTCATAAATGCAATTCCGGAAGGCAGGCTTTTTATCATGAATTCTGATGGAGAAATTCTAAACCAAATCACTTTTGAAGATGAATTCTTTCAAAAGGCAAAATTAATAAAGGCCGCAGGAAATGAGCTTCAACTTTTGTATATAAAAGATGACGAATTACATCTGGATATTTACGATTATCAGTTGAATTTGATCCATACGGCTTCTACTGCTATTAGTGAAAATAGTTGCCTACAAAATGGAAAATTTTTCGTTGACCAACTACATAACGGAGACTTATGTGTTTTTTGTGAAAACTATCAAATCGAAACTGACGAAAGGGTTCAGTTTACCCGATATGATATGTCATTGAATGAATTGGCACAAAACAGCTTCGCCCTAAATCGAATCACTAATTTTGTAGAAGATGAAGATGAAAAAATCATTTTGGCTTCGACCTATACAACACCTGACACCATCAAAAATACAATGGTCACCTACTTCAACTATATGGGTGATTCGATCACTTCTAAAGTTATTTTGAATGATCTGGCAGATGAGCGTCCCAACAGAATGCTCCTAGATAATACTGATGGGGATTTTGTGATTACAGGCAGTGTTTTTTGCTGCAATTACGATTCGATAATCGGTCCGGGCAAATCCTTTTTACTATTGGAAGACCAAATCACCGGTCTTAATCAGGTAGAGGATAGAACTACCTCCATCAATGTGTATCCAAATCCGACGAGTAATATTGTCAGAATAGACTTGAAAGAATTATCAAAATCAGGGCAAATCAATTTTAGATTATTCGCACCGATGGGACGTGAAGTATTAAGTAGAAGAATGAATAAATTCACTTTTGAGGTATCCCTCAACAAGCTAAATGACGGACTTTATTTTTACACGATTTCCGACAATCAAAAAATGCTCAAAAGTGGAAAAATATTAAAAATAAGCAAATAGGAACGGCGGCTCCCCTGCTGGAACCAACACAACCTCCAACCTCTAACAAAAAACGAAACTGCTC
>JALVDO010000421.1 GCA_027008975.1 Saprospiraceae bacterium
TCCAAAAAATGATAATCATACAAATCAACATTGATACCTGCCTGGAGACTGCTCCGTGCATTCCATTTTTTGTGGTATCTAAAAAAGGCGCCATATTTGTTCTCACGGAAGGTATAATTGAGTATCCGGGGGAGAGAATCAAGGACATAAAGCCCATTTTCTACGTGTCGGAATATCTGATCGTGTGCGGCCACAACTTTGGAATTAGAAGCAGAAACTCCCATTTTGACATAAGCGTTAGCATTGAGTGGGAGCGAATAATTGATACCGCCGACATACATCTGCGAAGCGAAGTATTGATCCCGGTCATTTTGACCAAAAATAAGGGTAGAGGTATCCGGTTTTTCTGCCTCACTCAGAAGAATATCCACGGTGCTGTATCCACCCATCCCATAGATGGACAAATTGCCGCCATTTTTGCCTGGGAAATTCAGCCGAAACGCTCCATCCTGATACTTCGGGATGGCATCCGTTCCCACATTAATCCCCAAAAAGCTAAACAATTGTATGGTCGAATAGCGGTACATCGCCAGATAAGAAGAACGCTTTTCTTTATTAATTGGGCCTTCGGCGGTCAGCTCTGTGCCCAAAAAACCAAGTTGAGCGCTAAATTCGTGTTGTTCATTATTGCCATTTCGCATTTTGAGGTCAAAAACACCGGCTATAGCATTCCCGTAGATAGCAGGAAAGGCGCCGGTAAAAAAGTCAGAATTAGCCAAAAATTTATTATTCAAAATAGTCACGGGACCACCACCCGTACCGGGGATGGAAAAGTGGTTGGGGTTGGGGATATTCACTCCGTCCAGGCGCCAAAGTACCCCTAGAGGGGAATTCCCCCGAATGACAATGTCATTACGGGCATCATCTGCTCCCTGCACCCCTGCAAAATTGGAAGCCATCCGGGCGGGTTCCCCCCTGCTGCCGGCATATCTATTGGTCTCCTGTACGGAAAACTCTCTGGCGCTGACCATGGCCATTTCGTTGGTAACTTCTCCGTTTTTTCGTGCATTTACCACGACTTCGCCCAGTACTTCGATGCTTTCAGTCAGTTCTACATTGAGGATGACCTCTTTGGCAGAGTTGACAATAATATTATCCCGCACCAATGGTCGATACCCCAGATAGGAGAAGGCAACTTTCTGTCGCCCTAGCGGTACGGCCTCGATACGGTACAGCCCATTGAGGTCGGTGGTGGCTCCGATGGTATTGCCGTCAGCCAGAGTAATGCTTACATTAGCACCAATCAAAGGAAATTTTGTTTCTGCATCAACGACGGTTCCACGAACGGTTTGTGTCTGCTGGGCGAATAATATGGTTATAAGTAAACAGAAAACGAGCGTTGAGTATAGTTTTTTCATGTTGTTTGTTTTTATCCTTCACATCCCAAATACCACCCGCCCCCAAAAGTATGTCATCACACTGACAACAATGATGCCGATGATATTCAAAGCGAAGCCCGCACGGGCCATGTCCGTTATCGTAATGCGATTGGTACCGAATATTATGGCATTGGGCGGTGTTGCAACGGGTAGCATAAACGCCAAAGATGCCGCAACCGTTGCAGGCAACATCAACATTAGTGGGTGGACATGAATACTCGTTGCCAACCCGGCCAATATCGGGAGAAAAGTCTCCACCGTGGCGGTATTGGAGGTCAACTCCGTCAGGAAAGTAATCAGCGCAGTAATCGCCAATATCAGTATAAACGGATGGACACCTTTCAGCCAACCGAGCTGATTACCAAACCATCCGGAAAGCCCGGACTCTTTAAAACCGCTCGCCAATGCAAATCCTCCACCAAATAACAATATAATCTCCCATGGGATGCGCTCCGCTGTTTTCCAATCCAATAGAAATTCTCCTTCACGCTGCTCCGATGGGACAATAAACAAAACAATGGCAACCAGAATAGCAACCGTCCCGTCGTTGAAAAATCTTGGATTATCAAACAAGCCTGACCACCCCGGAATGTGGAAATTCCCAATGGCAATATCCGCCCTAAAAAACCATAGCAACACCAATGCTACAAAACAAACCAACAAGACTTTTTCCTCATAAGTAGGTGGTCCGAGGCGACGGTAGTTATCGGATATTTCGGAATGTGACAAGTGCTTCAAAGCCGGTTGCTTCCTGATAAAACGATGGTGAGCATAAAACCATAACCCGGCAAACAGTATTATCGAAATAGGAGCTGCAAAAATAAACCAGTCAGCAAAGCTGACCTCGGGCATGTCTGGAAAATAAATATTGTAAATCCTTGAAAATGACAAATTGGGTGGTGTGCCAACCAGCGTGGCAATACCGCCGATAGAGGCACTATATGCGATGCTCAACAACAGCCCGATTTCGTAAAATCGCACTTTCTCTGCTCCATTAATCTCCTCCAGTTGCATAATGACCGCTAGTGCCATCGGCACCATTAACATCGTCGTGGCAGTATTGGATATCCACATGGATAAAAAGCCCGTCGCAAACATAAACCCAAACATAATCCGCGCAGGACTCCCTCCCACCAGATTGAGTATACCCAAGGCAATGCGCTTGTGCAAATTCCATTTCTGGATAGCCAGTGCCACCAAAAAACCTCCAATAAAAAGAAAAATAACGTGATTGTAGTAAACGGAAGAGACCGCCTTACCATT
>JALVDO010000422.1 GCA_027008975.1 Saprospiraceae bacterium
ATACCGAAGAGTCGGACAGCTATGACCGAAACAAGGGACGAATGAAGGGTAGCCTGCGATACTACAGGCGTTTTGCCAAAAAGGGGCGGCTGTTCACCGCAAAGACCTCCTTTCAGTTTTTGGCAGCCAACCGGAAGCGCCGCATCCACTCGACCGGTGATTACATCGACACGCTCGACCAGCGACAGTTGGCACAGGAACACAAAAGAGGCTACGGATTGAGCGCCACCTATACCGAGCCGGCAGGAAAGTACAAATACCTGCAATTCAGCCTGTCGAGGCAGGAATATAACAATGGTTTAGATAAGTCATTTTACGATATTACCGGCACGGAAGAATCCCTCAATCAGGAATTGGGCAATGCCTATAAAGTGGGGTATGTCTATCATCAAATTGGCACCAACTTTCGGTACAACCGGAAAAGAATCAACCTCGAGACGGGCATCAAATGGCAATTGGCTCGATTAAGCGATGAGGTTTCGACCAGACGCGATTTTCGTTACCTGTTGCCCTCCTTACAAGTCCGATACGACTTCAAGCAGGGGCGCAACCTGAATATCGACTACCGCACGGAAGTGAGGGAGCCGACAGTCCGGCAGCTACAGCCCGTCATCGACAATAGTGACCCGCTCAATATTTATGAAGGAAATCCGGATTTGGTGCCGGCTTACACCCACGAGTTGAACGCTTTTTTCATGGATTATAACCAGTTTAATTTCAGCAGCCTCTTTGCCAATGTGATGATGCGCTATAGCCGGAACGAAATCAGCTACCGGCAGACGACCGACAGCCTCCTCATCACCACCATACAGCCGGTCAACGTAGCCGACAACCTATTCGCCAATGGCAGCATCTCCTACAATACGCCCATCCGCCCCATCAAAAGTAAAATCAATCTCGAAACGGGCATTAACCTTCGGCAAAACATCACACTCATCAATGGACTGGAATCGCATCTTTCCTTTCGGGAAATCTATTACGATATCAGCCTCGAAAACAGAAAAAAAGACATCGTCGATGCCATGCTTGGCGCAAAATTCACGTTCAATCGCACTAGGGCGAAGGAAACCGATTTCTTCAATCAGAATTATTCCAGACAGACCTATTATCTCGACATCAGGGTGAAAATCGGCAGTAATTGGAGGATCAAATCCTCATTGGATTATCAGGTCTATTCCAATGAGTCCTTTGGTGGAGCACAAAACATTCCGCTATGGGGAGCGGAGGTGTCACGGTACGTCATGAATAAAAAGGGCGTCATCAAATTCTCCGCTTTCGACCTCCTGAACAAAAATGTTGGCATCAGGCGCATAAGTGATTTGAACTATACGCAGGAGCAGCGAATACGCTCGATTGGTCGCCATTTTCTAGTCAGCTTTGGGTATTCTATCGCAGGGTTTGACAAGCGGGGTGGTGTTGAGGTTGAGGTAAAGGGGCTTTAAAATTACAAAGGCTAAATTCCGGATATCTGCCTGAAGTTTTACTAAAAGGCAACCCCAAGGCAAGCATCAAGGAAGTAGCTTATGCAACGGGATTCACCTCGCCTGTTTATTTTTCGCAGCAATTTAAAAAGGCGTTTGGATGTTCGCCGAAGGTTTATCGGGATGGAACTGGAGAATAACTAAACACTTTGGGAAAATGGGTAAAGTATTTCCCTTTTTCAGGGTGTATTTTTGCCTCAAAACAAAACATGAGTAACACTATTACGCCCCGTTGGATGCTGTTGCTGTTTTTCTTCATAGAGGCAGGAGTATCTTTTCATGCCCAAACTATGCTCCAAATTCCAAAAGCCATTGCATTGCCCTCATCCACCCCAAACATAAAAATATACAAAATACTCAAGGGGACGGATGGCTTTATGTGGATTGCTACGTCGGAAGGATTGAAGCGATTTGACGGACAACGATTTGAGTCCTTCCACAATCACGGCATTAACGATTTTGAAGATAAGGATAGAAATACCATTTTTGACCTATTGCCCGATGGGAAAAACAAAATATGGGTGGCAACTAATGCCGGTCTCTTTTCTTATGATATTAAAAATAATCATTTTCAGCAGTTTGAACATCCTGATTTAAAACCAAAAACGACTCCCATTCGCAATCTCACCTATCTGGATGATTCAACTCTTATTTTATCTGCATCCGGTAAGGGAATTTATTTTTTCAACAAGACCAAACATACATTAAAACACCTTTACTTTTCTCCTCCTTCAAAAAACACCCCATTCAATGACCCTAAAAAGATAAATACGGTTTCCCTTGTTCAGCGAGATGCCAGATCCGATTCTATTTATTGGCTAGGAACACATTGCGGTTTGATTCGATTAAACATAAAGAACTATTCTTATCGTTTATTCATCAACCATACACATACAAAAGAAGAGCTTATCGCCAAATCAAATATTGTCATTGCCCTTTATCAATATAACGACACCACACTCTTGCTTGGTAGCTGGGGAGGAGGCTTGTTGACCTTTGACACGAAAAGTAAACGCTTCAAAACATACATGGTCAAAGATTCCAAAGGAATATTGGCAACCACCATTCATGCTTTTATGCCACTGGATAATCATCGGGTTTATTGTCTGACCGGCAAGGATAATCTGGTATTCGATACTTACACTAAACAAAAGACAAAAGATGTCGTTTTGCCTCCGGAATTGGAAGCCACCTGTTCTCCATATTTTGAAGATAATGCGAAGAGATATTGGGGCAGTTTTGGCCATTACCTGGGCTTAATCGACCCGCTCTCAAACCAATTCACGGAATACCCAATCATCCGCGACTATAAGGGAGGAGATATGCGTTGTAATTTCGTATGCGAATACAAAGGGAGTGATGAATTATTGGTCACGGCTGATGAGGCGCCCGGTGTGTATATTCTAAATAGAAAAACGAACAAATGGAGAAATATAACTTTACCGGATGATAAGATTCAGAAAAACATCGAATTCCGGTCTTATGGTGCGACAAAAACCCAG
>JALVDO010000423.1 GCA_027008975.1 Saprospiraceae bacterium
TTTGCGGATGAGGTCACCGCCTTTATCTTTGGCTTCAAAAAAGAAAAACTGTATCCTTTTCGGAAGGCTGTTTATATTTTTGGCTGTAGCCAAACTCGCCAATTTGGGACGCTGACTTGGAGCGTATTTTAGTGTTTTCAGATTCAGCGCATTGATGATTCTCCTGCCCTTTTCATCCTTTTCTTTTGTCCTTTCGTAAAAGCCTTTCCCCGTTTTGTTTCCAAGGAATTTATTATCCAAAAGGAATTGGAAATAATCCGGTATCTCGAAGGCAAATGCCTGTTCATCGTCCGGGCAATTGTCCTTAATCCCCTGAATGACTTTGGCGGCGGTATCGTGTCCTACGAGGTCACCGAGGCGGAAAGTTCCCGTCTTAGGTCGCCCAATGGCCGGTCCGGTTAGCTTATCAACTTCTTCGATGGATAAATCCAATTCGGTTGTCAATTGATAGATTTTAGCCATGGAATACACACCAATTCTGTTGCCAATAAAGGCAGGTGTATCCTTTGCCAAAACCGGTTTTTTGCCGAGATAAATATCGGCGTATCGCCTAAAGAAATCAACGACTTCCTTATCCGTTTTATCTGTCGGAATGATTTCGAAGAGGCGCAAATACCGTGGTGGATTGAAAAAGTGCGTTCCGCAAAAATGTTTTTGGAAATCTTCGCTTCGCCCCTCCAACATCAGGTGAATGGGTATTCCCGAAGTATTGGAAGACACGAGTGTACGCGGTGTGCGATATTTTTCTACCTTTTCAAAGATTTGCAGCTTGATGTCCAGCCGCTCAATGACCACCTCTATGACCCAGTCGCAATCCTTAATCCTGTGAAAATCATCATCAAAATTCCCCGTGGAAATACGACTGGCAAACGCCTTATCGTAAAGCGGTGCAGGCTTCGATTTAATCGCCTTCTTTAATGCTTCATTGACGATGCGGTTGCGCGCAGCAGGATTGTTTTTTTCTTCTTCCTTTAAATCAAAGGGGACAATATCCAGCATGAGAACCTCCAGCCCGATATTGGCAAAATGACAGGCAATACCCGACCCCATGACACCGGAACCAAGCACTGCCACTTTTCTTATTTTTCTGCTCATATTAATGATTTTTGTCTAATACGACACCCAGAGTTGAGTACCGATTCACAAATTTAGCGAATTTTCGCTAAAATGCAAAAAAAAGGTGAAGTTGTTGTTCAGGTGGGGACAGTTTTTTATTGTGCGCCTAACCGCTATCATCTGCTTGTTTCCCACAGGCTGATGATTTCCCTTCATTTTTATAGCTGCTCGCTGCGACTTGCGGTCGCAATGCGGATGGTTGGGGTAGGCTCTCAGCCTACTATTCTGTGTATAGACTACTCCCCGTTCTTCCTATCGTCAGCTCGGGGATCAGATTCTAATTCGCATACATCAGCACAAGGCAGCATTTTTCAAATTCTAATTTCGATTCTAATTCCCACTAGCTACCCTCAAAACAAAAAGATAGCCCTACCAGAGCTGGCAAGGCTATCAAAAAGCTATGAAAACTAAAACTATATTTTTACGGATTATTTCTTGACCTCACGGCCTCCGTCTAATTCATCCTGTAATTTCTCCAATTCTGCCCACTTTTGGTCGGCAGCGAGTGCAGCCTGCTTAGCCCAAGTTGCAGGGCTGTGCATACGGTATCGAGGACCTGCCTCATCGAGAATAGCCTGCACTTTTTCAACCGGTGCATCCGCCAGGTCTCTCCAAGTCATAATTCCTCCGGCGTGTAACAATCCTTCAATTTTCGGACCGATACCTTCTACCATCTTCAAGTCATCCTGCTTAATTTTCTTACCCGAAGGTAAGGTAATTTTTTCAACTTTTGCCTTTTTAGCAGTTTTTTTTGCCTCAACAGGTGCCGGAGCCTCTGCTGCGGGGGCTTCTTCCACTACTTTCGGAGCTTCTTCCACGACCGGAGCAGCAGCGACTGGCGCGGCCTTTTTCTTAGGCTTAGCCACCTTCTTAGGAGCTACTGCAACCTCCTCTCCTCCTATTGGAACAATAGAAACATAAGTTCGGTTCAATCTTTTCTTAGTAAAAAGAACAGTTCCTTCGATTTTTGCATGAAGCGTATGGTCTTTGCCCATATAAACGTTATCGCCCGGATGGAATTTAGTCCCACGTTGACGAATGATAATATTACCTGCTTTGGCGTACTGCCCGCCGAATAGTTTGACTCCAAGTCTCTTACTATTACTATCCCGGCCATTATCCGTACTACCTACACCTTTTTTATGTGCCATTATTTTGTACTTTTGACTTTTTAAAAAACCGGGGATTAACCGGCGATACCTTCGATTTTGATTTTGGTAAAGCTCTGTCTGTGACCGTTCTTTACTTTATAACCTTTACGTCTTTTCTTTTTGAAGACAATAACCTTGTCTCCCTTTTGGTGACCGAGAACGGTGGCATTTACCTTAGCGTTCAGTGTCGGCGTGCCAATGGAAACCTTACCGTCATTATCAATCAGGTGTACCTGATCAAAACTTAGGCTGTCCCCTTCTTTGGCTTCTAGCCGGTGGACGAAAATCTCCTGACCTTCCTCAACTTTAAACTGCTGACCGGCTATTGATACGATTGCGAACATTGTTAAAAAATTTTATGTGATGAAGTTGTTTAAAAATAGCTCACTTGGCTACAAAATGACCTTTTGAGTGAATATTTCATCACAAAAATACTCCTCCCAATACTGGGAGGCAGGCATTTAGCGCTGCTAAACTCCCCATACGGGCACGTACCGGTGCGTTTTTTGTGACTCATCTTCACTCAAAATTTCCCCATACGGGCACGTACTGGTGTATTTTTCGCTTCAAGCAGCCATTCTTAAACAACTTCGATTTAAAAATCGGCTGCAAAGGTAATAATGTTGTTGGAGAAATGCAAATGTTTTTTTTGTTTTTTGGTCGGTATTTTTTGTTCCTTGTTGGTGTTTTTTGTTGAGTTTTTTTATTGAAT
>JALVDO010000424.1 GCA_027008975.1 Saprospiraceae bacterium
GGCTTTGTAAAAACTCTCATCATCCAGAACATATCTAATAAAATCCTCAACTTCAAATCCTCTTCTATCCGCAGTAACAATGAAGGAATCCAATACGACAATTGCCGCTATCTTTTCGTAGTCGATCGCAGTAGAATCCTGTGCGGCAAGGTTGTACGGCATTATACAAATCAAAATGCCAATAACACCCCAAAGTAAATTTAAAATAGCTTTTTTCATGTGATTGTTTTTACTACTTTTGCGCGATAAATAAAACTAAAAATTATGAAAAATATTGCTGTTGTAGGTGCAGGGACGATGGGGAATGGAATTGCTCATGTCTTTGCCATGAAAGGTTTTAAAGTCAGCTTGATTGATATATCACAAAGTGCATTGGAAAAAGCCTTGGCAACCATTGAAAAGAATCTGGATAGGATGATGGCAAAAGAAAAAATATCCGAATCGGATAAGGCTGATACTTTGGCTAATATCACCACTTTTACCGAAATGAAAAAGGGCGTGGCAACGGCTGATTTGGTCGTGGAAGCCGCTACCGAGAATAAAGCCATCAAACTGAAAATATTTGAACAAATGGCAAATTGGGCACCTGATTCTGCTATTTTGGCAACCAATACTTCGTCTATTTCCATCACAGAGATTGCCGCCGTCACGCCAAATCCACAACAGGTCATCGGGATGCACTTTATGAATCCTGTACCCGTTATGAAACTGGTCGAGATTATTCGAGGGTATTCGACTAGTGATGAGGTTACTCAGAGCGTAATGGAGTTGGCTGTTATTTTAGGGAAATCTCCGGTAGAGGTCAATGATTATCCCGGATTTGTCGCCAACAGAATACTAATGCCAATGATTAATGAAGCCATCTACACGCTACACGAGGGAGTTGCCGGTGTCGCCGAAATTGACACCGTTATGAAGTTGGGAATGGCACATCCTATGGGACCTTTGCAATTGGCTGATTTTATCGGATTGGATGTATGCCTGGCAATTCTTAGGGTGCTTTACGATGGATTTGGTAATCCCAAATACGCCCCCTGCCCACTTTTAGTTAATATGGTGACTGCCGGAAAATTAGGCAGAAAGAGCAAAGAAGGATTTTACAATTATGAGAAAGGAGGAAAAGAATTGGTCGTGGCGTCCAATTTTGTGTAAAAACTGTTTTGGTCAAGTAGAAAGAAGAGAAAATTAATTCTTAAACTCATCAATCGCCCTGCGCTGTTTTTTAGTAGGGCGACCACTACCTTTTTCGCGCCGTTCGCTTTGAGCCTTGCCGATGAACCAATCGTTGTATTTGTTGAGTTCCTCTTCCGGTGTTAGATTTTCATAGCAGGTAATGGCAATGGGGGCACCGACTCTCTTGGATAAGAGTTTTAATACTTTGAACTGGAGATAGAAGCCATCCTTATGTACCTGAATGTGCTCCCCAACCTGCAATAGGTAAGAAGGTTTGACGCCGGTGTCATTAATGCGTACCTTCCCAGATTTGCAAGCGTTGGTGGCGAGTGTTCTGGTTTTGAAAATCCTTACACTCCAAAGCCATTTATCAATTCTAACTTTTTCTGCCATATTAGTCTTCTTTCAATGATGGATAGGCCAAATCCAATTTTTCCATTTCTTCGACAATCTTCTTTGTCATAACATAATCCCTGTACCAGCGTTTGTCAACCGGAACAATATCCCACGGGAGGTGACTATTATTGATGGCATATTCGTAAGCAGTCCGGTATTCTGACCACAGTTTTCTCTCTTCCCAATCATTGGGATTGTGCTTCCAGTGCTTAGTGGGGTCGTCGATTCTTTCCTGTAGCTCCAAGGCTTGTTGTTCGTAAGAAAGATGAAGATAGAACTTAATGATGAGGGTGTGATTATCCTCTTGTAGTAATCTTTCAAAGGCATTGATGGCAGCCATTCTGCGCTCGACCTGTTCCATTGTAATCCATTTATGGACTCGTTGAATCAGGATGTCTTCGTAGTGGGAACGGTTAAAAACCCGGATTTTCCCTTTTTCCGGTGCAACTTTGTGCACTCTCCAAAGAAAGTCATGTGCAAACTCCAGGTCTGTTGGTTTTTTAAATGAATAGACGTTGACGCCCGCCTGGTGGCAATATTTGAAGACATTGGCAGTCGCTCCGTCCTTTCCGCTGCCATCCATTCCCTGCATAATGACCAGTAGATTGTATTTGCCTTGAGCATACATTATCTGTTGTAATTCACCTATTCTTTTGGCATAATTTTTTGTTGCGTCTTTGGCGAAAGCTTTTTCTATATTCGCTGGTGGTGTTGTGGCTATCTTGTCTAATTGAATCATACCTTTTATTTTGATGGCTCAAATATAGTGTTTTTTTGTTTCTGTGTCTAATCATTCACTCATTCAAATCCGTGTAAATCCTTTAAATCCGTGTCATCCGCGTTCCCCCTTTCATTCTACCATTCAATCCTCCCTCCCTCCCTCGTTTCTGTCGGGAGGCAAGCCTTCGGTCATGAGGCAGGCATTCAATCATTAGAACGATAAACCTTCAAAGCAACAGCGAGGCATTCCATTGCTCTGGCAAGGTCATCGGTATTCAGGACGTAGGCAATTCTCACCTGCTGCTTACCCATTCCTTTGGTCGCATAGAATCCTTCACCGGGTGAAATCATCACAGTAGCTCCCTTGTGTTCAAAATCTTCTAATAACCATCGGCAAAAACGCTCTGCATCGTCTATGGGCAATTGTGCAAAGCAGTAAAATGCACCGCCCGGCTTGTATGAGATGACACCTTCCATCTTTTGCAGGGCATTGAAGACGACATCCCTTCTCGCATGGTATTCCTCCGTTACTTCTTCCATATACGCCGCAGGGGTGTCGATTAGTGCTTCCGAATAACGCTGCCCTAGTCCCGGTGGGCTTAGGCGCAATTTAGCATATTTGTCAATGGTGGCGATGACCATCCTATTCTTACAGATGATGGCACCAATGCGTGCACCACAAGAACTGTATCGCTTTGACACGGAATCAACGATAATGATGTTTTTATCAAATTCATTGGATTGTAGCGGAGTATAAAAGGGCTTTTCGTCAAAACAGAATTCGCGATAGACTTCGTCAATAATCAAGAATAAGTCCTTTTCTTTTGCCAATTTGGCAAGTGCAATAAGCATTTCTTTTTCATAGAGTGCTCCGGTTGGGTTATTGGGGTTAGAAATGATAATTGCCTTGGTTTTGGATGTGATTTTCTTTCGGAAGGCTTCGATTTTTGGAAGAGCGAAGCCTTCCTCAATATGGGAAGTAATGGGGACGATACGGACATCAGCAATGTAGGCAAAACCATTGTAATTAGCATAAAAAGGCTCCGGAATAATTACCTCATCTTCGCGATCGCAACAGGCAAACAAAACGAGTTGAAGGGCTTCCGATGCCCCGGTAGTTATCTGGATGTCGTCGGGTGTCAGGTTTCTAATGCCAAATGTAGAAAGGTAATCAACCATTTTTGTTCTATAGGACAAATATCCGTTTGATGGGCTATACTCCAGTATCTGGGGCAATTGATCTTTTAAGGCGTTGAGGGCGTTTTTCGGAGATTTAATATCCGGCTGACCAATGTTTAAGTGATAAATGTGCTTCCCATTCGCTTTTGCTATATTGGCAAGGGGGATTAGTTTTCTAAAAGGAGAAAGCGGCAGGTCATTTGCTCTTTTTGCTGTCCGTGGCATTGTTTTTTTGCGCAAATATAGAAAATCCCCGACCATTGTAAAATAGTCGGGGATTTTATCACTACTAATGACCGATTAAGCACGTGGATCAACACCTCCTTCTAGGAAGTCCTGATACTCGGTTAATTCTGACCATTTGCCTTCAGCGGCGAGTTTTGCTTGCTTAGGCCAGGTAGATGGATTGGCGAGCTTGAAGCGATCTCCTGCGGCGTTTAATACATCCTGAATCTTATCGACAGATGCAGCAGCCAAATCAGACCAAGTGTTGATACCTGCATCTTTGAGCAAGCCTTCAATCTTAGGTCCGATACCTTCTACTATTTTCAGGTCGTTTGGATTATTTGAAAATCCCAGTTTCTTAGCCAATAGTTTCTCCACCTTTGAAGGGCTTGTAAAGTCTCCTTTGTCTTCCCGTCCTCCGTCTAAGAATTTTTGGAATTCGATTAATTCGTCCCATTTCCCGTCGGCAGCCAATTGAGCTTGCTGTGCCCAGGTCTTTGGATCATGGATTCTGTACCGGGGACCAGCTGCTTCCAAGATGCCTTTCAGCCGATCATATGATGCACTTCCCAATGCACTCCATGTATTGATACCTGCATCCTTGAGTAAGCCTTCAATTTTAGGACCGATGCCCTCTACAATTTGCAAGTTGTCATCTCCAAGTACGGCAGCGTAGTCGGTGCCACTATCGCCGCTGGTGTCACCGGTGGAACCAACAGGCGTAAGGCTGTCTTTACACTCTTTTAAAGCAGCTTCCAAAGCCAATTTATCCTTGTTCAACTCATCGTATTGATATTTCAAGCTCATGTATTCCTTCTCTCGAGAAACGTATTTTGCATTCAATGCATCGTATTCAGCAGTATTGGTTGCTGCCACGGGTGCGGTAGTCTCTGTTTTGCTGCCGAAAAAGAGTCTGCATAAAATACATCCCAAAAGGAAAGCTCCAAGGGAGACTAACCACCACCACGGGCAGTCGAATAGGCCTTGAAAATCTAAAAGCATAATATTTATAAACATGATTTTTTATTTTAATTTTGAAGAATTATTTTTTGATAAGTACAACTTCGACGCGTCGATTCTGGTGCCTTCCAGCATCCGTTTTATTTGTTGCGACCGGATCGCTCGATCCTTTAAAATCTACTTTCAGTTGTGCTTTTGGCACGCCTTTGGCTATCAGAATATCTCTGATTCTTTCTGCTCTTTTTCTGCTCAGCCGCATATTGTACTTGTCCGTCCCTTTGCTATCGGTATGTCCTGTAAGCTTGACGGATTCCCCAGAGATTTTAATACGTTTAGCCAGTTTATCTAAGTAAGCATCTACTTCGGCATCAACATCTTTAGTTGTAGAATTAAACGGGAACCTGATGATGGCATTGTCATCGATTTCTTCGAGTATTGGAGCCTCTACGGTATTGGCAATCCACTTGAAACTGGCCGATTCAAAATAGCCTTCAATAGGATCTGTTCCACCACTTTTTCGAGACTTTAATCTGATTCTATCCTCAGGTATATCCCCGAGGTATAGTTTTCTGATTTGATCGGCACGGGCAAGCCCCATGTTGTCAAATCCTTCGGGAGCAGTTTCTCCCTCATAGTAAAAACCGGTAATTTCGAAAATGTTGTCATCTTTCATCGATGCGAGATGGCCTCTCTTTATTTCACTAAACCCTTCGTTTTGGTAGGCGGTAGGATCATTCCATCGGAAATCCAACGGGAAGCGTTTGACCTCCTCTTTGACAGGAGCTACGACCTCTTCTGCTGAGGCAGCCGGGCAGCAATCTACCAAACAAGCCTTGTAGGCTATTAGTGTGTAAAGAAACCAAAGCACCAGCATGATGAGTACTTTTAATGTTCCAGACATAGTTGGTTTGAATTTGTTTAAAAAATAATAGTAACTACTTACTACAAATAAAGAAGAGTCGTTAGACCAATTCTTCTTTATCTTTTTTATACGCAACTACGTAACGCCAAGAGCGGGCTATAGCAAGGGAGTAATATTCACGGGACGGGTTTTATGCGCTTTGATACTTGTCATTACAGCGCGGATGAAGGTCACGCCTCAAATATAAATTACTTTTGATAAAAAAAACAATTTATAGCAAAAAAAAGTGCTTTTCCGGATGTAAATCAGGGAAAACGGGAGAAAAACATACAGAAATATTAGTTTTTTACACGCTTAATCACGGCTTTTTATCTTCAATTGCATTCGGCTTTTGCAATTTGGCAGAATGGTAGCTTTCGATAGCTTTTTGCGCGGCAGCCGGCCGGTCGGTTGCAAAAACATCTACACCTTTATCGATTAAATCCCAATAGACATCCTGTCCTTTTTTTTCGGCTTTTTTATCAATATTCCCCAAAGAACCGAATATGCAACTTATCTTATTTTGGTGTAGAATTGTGAAAATTTCTTCAGATTTGTCTTTGGTCCCGGTGAAGGCAATAACGTTTTTATTGGGAATGTTGGCAGCTTTAAACCGCTTCCATTCGTCTTTATTTCGAATTGTGACCGCTATCAGAAGTCCCGGGTTGAGCTTATAAGCCTTTTGAGCATCTTTAAGGTTGTAGGTGATGATGATAACCTGTTTTTCCATGCCATACTTTTCCAGTGTATGAATGACGTTGGCAAAGGAGACCCCTCTTTTGATATCAACTTGTAGGATAACTCCTTCCTTTTTTGCCCACTGGAGAACTTTTCTGAAGAGGGGGATGTGGTAGGAAGTTGTCCTTCCAAAGTCGTCTTTTAGGTTGGCATCCTTTATTTCGTCCCAGGTGTAATCAGTTAATTTCCCTGAAAGGGTGGTGGTCCTGTCGAGGGAGGCATCGTGTAATAGGACAAGGGTTTTATCCTTAGTCTCTGCAACATCACACTCGATAAAGGATTGCGGCGTTTGTCGATGTGTATAGATAAATGTTTCCAGGGCATTCTCTGGCAAGTTGTGTAGAAAACGTCCTCCTCGATGTGCGCTAACATAGCAGGAATTGGTCGCTTTGTACTGAAAAGCCTCTGTAAGTGGAAGGGTGGGGCGTTGGCAAAGTAGTGTCCCAATAGTACATAGCCAAACCACCAAAATGGTCATAAGTGTATTACCTCTCATTGTATTAATTTTTGCAAAGTGTCGCAAAGATATGGGTTGTTCTCTAAAAAGCCAAATATCTGACGGAATCATTCTTTGGAATTTCAAAATTATTTTTACATTTGTTCTAAATAATAATTTCTTAACAAAAACTTAACTTTTCTTTACTAAGTTATGGAAGCTATGATATACCTTTGCGGGGAGATTATTATTATAATTAAATTTTTAACTAAAAATTATCTTATTATGAAGAAGCTTTTTACTGCTTTCTTTTTATTTTTTGCTATTGGGCTGACAATGGCACAAAATACTATCACCGGTACTATCGTCGATGGCGATAGCGGAGATCCTCTTATCGGGGCATCTGTTCTTGTCAAAGGAACTTCTACCGGTACTATTACAGACTTTGATGGTAACTTCAAATTGCAGGTTGCCGGAAAAGGGGATTACGTGTTGGTTTTTTCTTACACAGGGTATGAAGATATGGAACAAAATACTTCCGTTGCCGGCGATGTCGATTTAGGCGAAATTAAATTGAATTTCGCAGCCGTTGGCTTGAAAGAAATTGAAGTATTAGCTTCTGTCGCAATTGATAGAAAGACACCTGTTGCGGTGACTACTCTGAAAGGTGACGAAATTGAAGAACTAGTCGGAAATCAGGAATATGTTGAGGTATTGCGTCAGGCTCCTTCTGTTTATGTAACAAAAGCGGGAGGTGGATTTGGTGATTCACGTATTAATGTTCGTGGTTTTGACCAAAGAAATACTGCGGTTATGATTAACGGAGTTCCTGTTAATGATATGGAAAACGGTTGGGTTTATTGGTCAAACTGGGCAGGCTTATCTGATGTTACTAGCCGTATGGATTATCAGCGAGGTTTGGGGGCTTCAAAGCTCGTTGTGCCTTCTGTTGGGGGGTCTATCAATATTGTAACAAATGCAGCTGACTTCAAAAAAGGAGGGATTGTTTCCGCATCCATTGGTAATGATGGTTACCAAAAGTACGGTTTGGCTTTCTCTACCGGTTTGAGTGAAAAGGGGTTTGCTTTTACTTTTCAAGGGACCCACACTCGTGGAAATGGATATGTTGAAGGTACTAAATTTAGAGCTTATTCTTACTTCCTTTCTTTGACAAAAGAAATGAATGACAACCACTCTGTCTCTTTTACTTTCCTAGGAGCACCTCAATGGCATCATCAGCGATTTATTCCCGGTCGTTTTGACGGAGTAAATCTTCGAACTTTTGTCGATCCTGACAAGACCGGAGAAGCTGGAACTAATCGAGGTATTAAATACAATTGGTTGTGGGGAATGAAAGATGGTCAGGAATTCTCTTGGAGACGAAACTTCTATCACAAGCCCGTTGCTTTCTTCAATCACTACTGGACAATCTCTCCTTCTGTTGATGTAAAAACTTCTGTTTATGCCTCATGGGGAACCGGAGGTGGAACGGGACCACGTGGTCGTATTAATTCTCCAAATGGTCGTATTTATGATGGCTCTTCCAAATTGAGAGACGCTGATGGTCATATTCTTTGGGATGATATTGTTGCTTACAACCAAGGAGGAACTTCGCATTCTGATGACTGGGGCGTAAAAGAAACAGAAGCTGACGGACCTTTTGCAGGGAAGTACGTTGGTACACGAAGTGGAAATGGATTCATTCGTCGGGCATCTATGAATAATCACTCATGGTACGGAATCTACTCTTCTTTGACAGCAAAGATTAATGACAATCTATCTTTCATTGGTGGTATCGATGGACGTTACTACAAAGGTGAGCATTACCGTCGTCTAGAGAACTTGTTGGGATTGGACGCCTATAAGTCTACTTCCGATGATAATAATCCTGAGCGTTATCTTACAACGGAATCTCCTGCTGAGTTTGGAAACTTTAGAGATAAAAGTTACTTGGATGAAAAAGACCCGAATGTGTTGGCTTACCACAATGACGGCATAGTGGCTTGGTCTGGTGTATTTGCACAGTTAGAGTATTCTAAGGATGCCCTCTCCACTTTTATCGCTTTGACGGGTTCTAATCAAGGATTTAAGCGAATTGATTACTTTAATTATTTGTCTACCGATGCAGCTAGAGAAACGGATTGGCAAAACTTCCTTGGAGGTACGGTGAAGGCAGGTCTGAACTACAATATCAACGATCAGCACAACGTATTTGTGAATGGTGGATATTTCTCTCGCCAACCAATTTTTGATGATGTATTTATCAACTTTAGAAATGATGTTAACGATCAAGCAGAAAATCAAGTTGTAAAAGCCTTTGAACTAGGTTATGGATTTAGAGCAGAAGGTTTTAAATTGAAGCTTAACGGTTATTTTACCGACTGGGGTAATCGTCAGTTTGACATCACCGATGAGAATGGTTCGGGTGAAGAAATACTATATCACTTTACTAAAGTGAACGAAGTACACAGCGGAATTGAGGCAGAGGTGAATTACAGCCCTTCGCGTATGTTTGACATTCGAGGTATGTTCTCTATTGGAAACTGGGAATACGGCAATGACTTTACCGCAACTGGTTTCAACCTCGACCAAAATAAAGAAGAGGGGTCTTTGACTGTTTATGCTAATGGTGTTAAGGTTGGTGATGCTGCTCAGACTACAGCTGGTCTTGGTTTGGTTATCAAACCTGTCGAAGGATTGAGGATTTATAGCAATTGGAATTATGCCGCCAAAATTTTCGGAAAATACGATGTACGCGATAGCCAGTTCCTCTCTCCGGGTGGAGAAGTAGTTGAATTGCCGGCATACTCTCTATTAGATGCAGGTATTTCTTACCGTTTTGAGTTAGCGGGCTTGGATGTTACTGCAAGATTCGCAAGCAACAATGTTTTGGATACAGAGTATGTGTCTGAGGTAAATACCAATATTAAAGACGATCCGGATACAACCGATAGAAACGAATTCTATGACAATAGAGGAGTATTCGGTTTTGGACGAACATGGAATGGAGGAGTAAAAATTAGATTCTAATATTTTCTCTTTTTATTCCTTACTACCAAGAGCCATTCTTCCCATGAAGAATGGCTCTTGGTTTTTTGTAACTACTCAGATGCCACTATTTTTGCCCTAAAATGCTCCTCAACGATAAATGTCGGGATTGGCTACTTTTTCCTCCTGTTTTTGTAAAAAATCTTATTACGCCCTGCGTAACTGCGATTTTTTTTGCTTCAACGGGTGAAAAAACACCTATTTTATGCCTAAAAACAGGAGCACCTGAGTAGTTACGTTTTTTTTATCCTTATCTTTGAGGCTGATATTTTATTTAATGCAACATTCCAAACTAAATACAGAAAGACAGGAGTCGTTGCTAACCAAAATCTGATGTTATGAAAAGGTTATTTACACTATTATTATTACTGAGCGTTGCGTTGATGACAAATGCTCAGATTGTTATTACCGAGATTATGTACAACCCGCCGGAGTCGGGAAGTGATGTTAATGAATTTATTGAATTCTACAATGCAGGAGCTGATGCGGTGGATATGGATGGCTTTTATTTTACAGAGGGCGTGAAAGACACGATTCATAACTTTGTACTCCAACCGGGGGCATTTCTACTAATTGCCAAGGACTCTGTTATGCTGAATACTAATTTTGGTGTTTCTGCTTTACAATGGTCTGATGGTGCGTTGAGTAATGGAGGTGAAGATATTGTGCTGGTGAACGCTGCTGGAATAACGGTTGACTCCGTAGATTATGATGATGGAAATGGCTGGCCGGAAAGTGCCGATGGTGATGGGTTTTCATTGGTGTTATGTGACTATTCGTCCGATAATAACGATCCTGCGAATTGGCAGGCAGCTTCCACTAGTACTGGAGTGACAATTAATGATAAGGAGGTTTTTGCCAACCCCGGAGCTGACTCCGAATGTCAGGCATCTGCTTTGGTTCGCTTTATTGCCAACGGTGAGGATGTTAATGAAGATGCAGGAACGGTCTCTGTTGGAGTGGAATTCCCGGCTGGTGATTTTGTCGCATGGGAAGCAATGGTGGCTTTGAATGTG
>JALVDO010000425.1 GCA_027008975.1 Saprospiraceae bacterium
ATGGAGTCCGGTATGGGTATAAAATCCTTCTCCAAGCACCGTTGTCAATGCCATTATGTGGCGGTGCTCTTTAAAATTATATTCATTATTGCCGGCTGCTTCTCTATCGCGTTCTGCTACTATGGTAATATGCGGAAAACTTGAATTGAGCGTATCGCTAAGCGCGATATATTGCGCTACAGCATCGGCATAAGTGTCATCCTGCGAAACCATTCCGAAATCTTCAAATTCCCGGCCGGCTACGTATTCGGCAGTATGGCCAAATTGCTCGATATGTCCGTTTCTAATAACGAAGAATGGGCGATTTAGCGCAGTTGCTGCGGTGTCGATTCTATAAAGTAAATTGTGATACATTTCCGGCAGCCATGCATTTACTTCTCCATCAATATCGTCGGGTACACCGTCCCAATTCATATCCAACTGATAACCAATAAGTGAAAATTGGTCGCCAAGGTGATAAGTATGAGCTCGCCAGTATTCGTTATCGGTATCCATCATGACACCATCGCAGAGGTAGGTGTCGTTGTAGGCCGATTTCATATAAATACTGCGGGTATATTCAGTGAGTGCGCCTAGCCAGTCACTATTCCAATCGTTGGTATCTGCCAGCATTTCGGTTTTGTACTTTGGATCGGCGGGATTGTAATAACAATTCATCAAAATAGCCGGAGTCCCTTGGGTGGAATCACAAGATGCCAACAAACCGATTCTATCCTCAAAGCTATACGACATAGTAGCCCCAAAAATCGTTCGCCCGGCGGGCTGCCCGTTTTCTCTTTTTTGAGCCATAATAATGGTATTAGTCAGCGTATCCACCCTTTTGACGGCCATAATCTCAAAATTTCCCCGACCGGCACCGGCATCATTATCTTTACAGCTAATGTAGGTCCATTCGTAAACATTGGAAGGAAGCCAGACGGCATTTTCAGGGATATTCCTGTTTTTTATTGCAAAAAACATATTTCGGGCTGCCGCATGAGTCACTTTAAAGACCGTATCTCTCGGATTGGCTGATACTGCTTCCTGAAGTGGCGTTAACATAGTATAGGCAAACCATTTGGGACTCACCGACTCCACAAGCATTTTACGAGGATAACTATTGGGATATTTGTAATAATTGCGTAGTTCCAACTTTTTAGGGCCCATGAGATAGGCTACAAATTTGGTGTCTCTGTGCTGTTTGACGGCGTAGATAACCTCCTGCTTAACCAAGCTGAAATCATGCCAATTGAGATGAAACACGGTATCTGAAAATGCCCCGTAGCCATGTGGAGCACCAAGATTGGCTCCAAACGGCGGCACCGACATAATCATAGGACTCAATACGGCACCATAACAGCCGATTTGGGTGGCGGCTTCTTCCGAAAGGGTTTTGCCGGAGAATATTTTTGCTCCGATTTTCGGATATTTAAACTGAATACTATCCGGCTGCGCCTGCCCTGATGTGTAAGAAAATGCAAAAAATACAATTAAAATAAAGGCGGCTGACCTCATAATTTTGAATGGCTTTTGTCGATATTTCATAATCTTTTTTGCAACAAATCTACCGTACAAAAATACCGAAACGCAAGCCTGACGCGGTGGGTTGTGATAAAAAATACCATTGTGTGATAAAATGGCATATTCACTCACCCCATTGCTCGATCCAACGCCTTTTTAATCGCCTTCCCTGCTATTGGCGAAGCCGGAATAGTAACCGCAGTTCCTTCGAGTTTCAGTTTATAACCTTTGGAGTTGCCGGTAATTGACCTAATGTGATTTTTATTGACAATATAGGATTTATGGCAGCGGATGAGGTGACTTACTTCATTTTGTTCAAAGACCTTTTTCAAAGAAGACCTCAACAGGTGTTTGCGGTTATTTTCGAATATTTCAATGTAATTCCCATCGGATTTTATCCATAAAATGTCTTTTTCCGGAATAAAAACGGAGGTTTTGCTATCGGAAAACTTCAATTCCGTGCTTGGAGTAGCTGCCGTACTTTTTTCCCCGCTATCCTCACCCCCTTTTGCAATCAAAAAACTGACTATTTCAAACAAAATCGTAATCATGCTCACTGTACAAAAATAGGTGAAGAAAAACTTTCGGGTCATATACGGATGCCTGACATAGAGAATAAACAGACTGGTAATCATTGTCAAAACACTTGGAATAACCCAATGATAACGATTCTCTTTTTTAAAAAACGAGGATTTTGATACCCGCGGCCATAATGTATGAACAAAGGCAAAATTCACGCTCAATAAAATGATGAGTACTAATTTTTTATTCGGTGAGGCCATATTGTAAATGCCGGCCGGCTGAAGTCCGTAGAGAAATAGAACTATGAGTAAAAATAATCCGGAAAATCGAAGTGTTTTTTGTGAAGGGGGTATCTGAAAAAATCTAATTGGTAGTATCATCTTTTTTTGTTTTGGTGAAAAACTATCGAATCCTATAATACTCTTAGATAATAAAAATAGGAAAAAGTTAAATGGAAAAGGAAAAATGCCCAAAAAATTAAATGTATTCCTCTTTTTTTGCTTCCGGCGCAAGCCCACGCAGCTCCACGCTCCCCGTTCGATACGACCTACAGTCGCCAACCGCATCAAGGGGTGCAATCCTTGTTTTGATGCAAAATGTTGAAAAATTCAGGAGGCTGTGGGAAACCTCCCTCCTTTTAGTCAGAAGGCGGGCCTCCCTCATTTCCATCGGAAGGCAGGCAGCCGCCTGAAAGCGAAACCCTTTTCGGGAGGCTGTTTCCCACAGCCTTCCGAATTTAAACGAGAAAGTATATGATAGCAATCCTTCTTCCTGACAAAAGGAGGTAAGGTGATAACCTCCCTCCTTTCAGTCGGGAGGCAGGCATCCCTCCTTTCAGTCGGGAGGCAGGCATCCCTCCTTTCAGTCGGGAGGCAGGCTTCAACGCCCAAAGGCGTGAAGGTGTCAACTTGCCGTCTTTAACAAACTATACAACATGAAAAAAATAAAC
>JALVDO010000426.1 GCA_027008975.1 Saprospiraceae bacterium
GGGAACACCCGGTTTTAACATTTCGATAGATTGCATTTGTGCATCCAAAACCAATTGGTAAATTTCTTTTTGCTGTTGTGTAAAACGCTTAGCCACCGGAAAAGTTCGAGTCAGATCACCGGCATAGTGCATCCGTGATTCAGCCCCCATGTCAGCCAGCACCAAATCACCTTCTGCAAGTGTATTTCCGTGATAATGGTTGTGCAATGTCTGTCCGTTTTTGCTCAAAATAATGGGATAGGAAAGATGGGTGTCACAGCCCAATGCGATGCCCTCAGCGATACCGGCGAGGAGGGCTTCTTTCATTCCGGGCTTTGCCCGCTGCATAACAGTCCGGTGCATAGCGACGGAGATATTGACTGCTTTTTCCATTTCCACCAATTCCTCTTTCGATTTTTTGGAGGCGGCTGCAACGATGCCTTTTATCAAATCCTCAGATACCTTATCTTGTACTTCACCGACAGGTATCCCCAGTAGTTGGCTAAAGCGAATCACATTCTCACCTCGATAAGGCGGCAGATAATGGATCTTTTTTTGTTTTTTCAGAAAATCCGGCAACTCCTTCACCGGACGAACATCCTCGATTCCACTGGCTTCAGCTAAATCTGCCATTGGGGTTTGCTGCCCCATCCAGATGATATAATCAATAGGCAAATCATCTCCAAACAAGGTAGTCTTCCCTGTTTCGACATCAATAATTGCAGCCAACTCCGGCTGGTCAATCCCTATCAAGTAAAGAAAATTGCTATCCTGACGAAAGGGATAAATATTATCCCGATAATTCATCGGGCTGTCATTATTCCCTAATAGCAGAATGATACCTTCATCTAATTTTGCTGCCAGGGCAGACCTTCTGTTTTTGTAAATACTTGCTTTAAACATCTTTGCGTTTTTTTAATTCATCTCTAATAGCGGCAGCTTTTTCGTAAGCCTCATCAGCTAGCGCTTTATCCAATTCTTGATTTAGCTCCTCTGTTGTTAGAGTGGCAAAGGGATTTTCAGGTGTGTGGACAACAGCCTCCTCGCTTTCGTTAACTTGGACGAAAGTCCCCCACTCTATTCCGGCTTTTTCCAGCACGGAAGGCTCTACATAAATGCCACAACCAAACCGGACTGCCAGTGCAATAGCATCTGACGTTCGGGCGTCAATTTTTATTTTAGTCCCATTATCCATCAATACAACCAAGTTAGCAAAATAAACATCATCCTTTAATTCTGTAATCAGAACCTCAAAGAGATCGCCCCCCATCTCAATAATGACTTGCTTCATCAAATCATGTGTCATTGGGCGAGGCGAGTAAATTCGCTCAATCTCCATCGCTATGGCTCTGGCTTCAAAACCTCCGACCAGAATAGGTAAATGCCGCTGCCCTCCTACTTCTTTCAGCACGACAACAAAGCCATGCTCCTGAGTGTCACTCGAGGTAATCGCAACAATTGTCAGCTCAATTTTATCCATAAAAATATTGGTACTTTGAAAAGTTCTTCAAAGGTATGAAAATGGGTGTTAAAATCAAAATTAGAATTAGAATTAGAATTAGAATTAGAATTAGAATTAGAATTAGAATTGGAATTAGAATTGGAATTAGAATTGGAATTAGAATTAGAATGAAAAAGCGGTGAGAGATGAGTTGTGAGTTGAATTAGTTTAAGGTTGGAAGGTTTAAGGTTTGTAATTGACACAAAAAGGAGGGGTGAGTGGTAAGAGATACGAATGGGAAAAATTTAAAAGGAAAAATTCGAAATTTAAAATTTAAAAGTAGGGTTTTGCTTTCACAACCAACTTCACTTTTTACTTTAAACTTTAGCCTACTGACGAGGTTGCATCTGTCAGCACAAGGTAGCATCTCCGATTTAGCCTTTTGAGAAACAAGGAACACCGAACAATTTCTCCCGCAAAGTCCCGCTAAGGATTACGCAAAGTATCGCAAAGGAATTGGAATAAAAATAAGACAGAAGGAAAAGCCATGAGTAGTGAATTAGTGTTGAAAATTAAAACAGCTTAGCAACCTCCCTCCCGTTGGTCATGAGGCAGGCTCAACAGCTCAAAACAAGGAACACCGAACAACAAACAAGCCCCCCTCACACCGTCTTCCGGTAAGTCCATACGGCAAAAGTATTGATAACGACCGAGAGCACCGCCATGACGATAAAATGATAACGGACATCCGCCCATCCGCTACCCTTCAAAAGCACCTTGCGCATGACCTCCACGAAGTGAGCAATGGGATTTGGGGTATTGATAAACTGCGCCCATCTTGGCATACTCTCCAAGGGGGTAAACAAGCCGCCCAAGAGGATAAAAATCATCATAAAAAACCAGGCGACAAACATTGCCTGTTGCTGTGTATCGGAAGTCGTAGAGATGAGTAATCCTACGCCCAAAACAGCGGTCAGATTGAGGACACAGAAGGCAAAAACGAGCCATAAGCTACCCAACATGGGGATATCAAAAAGCAACTTTCCGGCTGCCAGCCCGATAGCGAGATCAACCAGTCCTATCAGCAGGAAAGGGAGTAATTTTCCGATGATGAACTCGTATTTGCGAATGGGCGTCACGTTTATTTGCTCAATAGTGCCCATCTCGCGCTCCCGGACGACATTCATCGCTGTGAGTATCATCGCCAATATGGTGACAATCGTCCCGAGAATACCCGGCACCATAAATACTTTGTAGTTCAGGTGAGGATTATACCAATTGGAGTAGGTGATGTCAAACTTGGGCATTTCCTTGATTTTAACCATGGCGCCGATGTCATCTGCCAGTATTTCTCGATTGAATTGACCGATTACCTGCCCGGCGTAAGCTCCGGCTAAGCCCCCTTTGGAACCATTGATGGCATTGACCTGTATCTGTACTGAAGCGGCCTTGTTTTTCAGTAAGTCCCTTTCAAAATTGACGGGAATATTTAGGATTAAATCTGCCTTTTCGCTTTCCAATAGGTATTGTCCCTGTTCTTTGTTTACAA
>JALVDO010000427.1 GCA_027008975.1 Saprospiraceae bacterium
TTCAAAATATCCTCCAAAACGGGTGATGCTAAGTTTGATTTCTACGAATACAAAGTGTATATGCAGACCGGAATAGTGGGCTGGCAGGGACTTCCCGACGATACCAATGAAGGAGAACCAAACGGGGGAGGTGATTGTGGACAACCCTTCAAAACCATCACCCTTGGAAGAAATTTCATCGCCCAGGTTGACGAACACACAAGCTGCCGGACGGACGAGTTTAAGCTAACTTTGACGGCAAGTGATTTTAATAGTAGTGGTGATGAACTGCAAATTTATCTGAACAATACGGGCAGCTACTCTGACCATAGGATTTACGGGATATGGAATGCCTCCGCCGGACAGGATGTCATTGGACAGTTAGAGTATAAGACATGGACAGACTTTACCAGTATGCCGAGTGGACAGGGCAGTATGAATTATGAGAATTTCCGACCCAATTCGGGTTCTGTGACGACCGAAAAACTGGATGGATTCTGGAACTGGCCATGGTGGTTCTACGATTATGACCAATCCGTTACCGGCACGAAAACAGCAATAAAAGACTGGGCGAAATGGCTTTGGAACAATGCAAATTTCAGAGGATACAGAATGGACGCTGTCAAGCATTTTGATTATCAGTTCACGGCAGAGCTACTCAATGATCTTCACGCTAACGGTATTGACCCCGGCATGATGGTCGGAGAGTTTTTCGATGCTAATCCCGCGACATTAAACACCTGGATTGACGATGTCTATAACAATATGACGTCTGGTGCTCAAAACAACATCAATATTCGCCTTTTTGATTTTGCAATGCGCGATGCGCTGAAAAACGCCTGTGATCTATTTGGATATGACGTCCGTAATGTTTTTCAATCGGGTATGGTCGATGCTGCCGGCACCAATTCTGCCAATGTTGTCACTTTTCTAAATAACCACGACTTTAGAGATGCCGGACAGCCGGTTCAGAACGATCCAATACTAGCTTATGCCTATCTGCTGACCAATAACCAAATTGGATTACCCTGTATTTATTATCCCGATTTTTTTGGCACGGCTCTCCCAAACTTCCCCGTTACAAATATGCAGACTGACTTAACAGAATTGATGAATATCCATCAAAACTATATCTACCAAGCAGGCAACATTGAATATCTGAGTAGATCCGGAACACCATTTTTCCAATCTTTTACCGGAGGGTATGCTACTACGTCACTTATTTATCAAATTGCAGGAGGAATAGGCGGAAAGGACATACTGGTGGCAATTAACTTTGCCGGCGAAGAATTGATTGTCGAACAGGGACTCAATTCGGATACGGACGGAGATGGCACCGCCAACTTCCCCCCCAATGCCATATTCAACGAGCTTACCTCCAAGTCCAATAGTAGTTCGATGACGGTTGATAATAATTACCATGTCAATATCAGGGTACCAGCGAGGAGCTATGCAGTATGGGTACAAAATGCCGTACTGCCAATCGAGGAAATATCGCTATCCTCCACACCTCTTAAAAAAGAAGTACTGTTGACATGGAAAACGAAGGGCGAAAAAAATGTCAGGCTATTTGAAATTGAACGCTCCACAGATGGCGTTCACTTTGAAAAAACCGGACAAAAACCGGCAATCAACGGGACAAACGACACAAACACCTATCACTTCACGGATAGAAATCCCCCTCTGAATCAAAAGTTGTATTACCGAATTAAGGTGATTGATTTGGACGGAAGTATCAGCTATTCATCCATCGTACTAACGGAGTTGAAAAATAATTCGGCCATCAGAATATACCCCAATCCTGCCAAATCGAAATTATTTATAGACATGAATGGCAATGCCCTTGATGCGCCAATATTTCACCTCTATAATTTAGATGGGAAAGAAGTCTTGAAGCCCCATCCGGGAAGTGTGTCAGCGATTGACGTTTCCACTCTCTCAAAGGGAATTTATATTTTGGCGATTGAAAGTAGTAGAAAGCAATGGGTCAAAAAAGTGGTTATTGATTAAATGGTATCTACTTAGGTATACACCCTTTTCGCCATAAAATGTCGAAAAAATGACTATTTACTGTCTGAAAATGGGCATACCTAAGTAGTTACACTAAATATTTATAACTTTGTAAGGTTATGAAGGATAAAATATTGGATAAAATCAGAAGGAATCGCCCAGAAGCAGAGGTTGCCATTTTCATTCCGTCGAATGCGTGCTGCGCACCCGACTGTATAAACTCCTTCACAAGTACCGTCGAAAATATAGGCGCAACCATCGTCCGATGTTCAAATGATAATGAAATAATTGGGGAGATAAAAGCACGGCATCCCAATGCCAAACGCATTATCAACACTATCCCATCATTGGATATGGATAGTTTGGAGATTAGTTCGATCCCCGACGCAAAAGCATTACATCCGCTGGACTTATCCATCGTTCAGGGGGATTTCGGCGTGGTTGAGAACGGGGCTATTTGGATAAATCATGCTTCCCTTCCAATGAGAGCAATTCCTTTTATCGCAGAGCATTTAGTCATTCTATTGTCCGAGGATAACATTGTCTCAGATATGCACGAGGCTTATGCTCGCCTGGAAGAGGATACCGCCGACTACGGCGTCTTTATAGCCGGCCCTTCAAAGACCGCCGATATAGAACAATGCCTCGTTGTTGGAGCGCAGGGCGCCAAAAGCTTGTTGGTGATTTTGATATAGCTATCAATATGTTCTCACAGATACACCGACGTCTCTATTTTTCTTTGTACAAACGCTTAACCTGACGCTCCTCCAAATAGCCTAATTCTACCAATTCCCTGACCAAAGAAAGAAGCTCATTTTCCTCAACCCCCAATAGGTTTGCCAAAACAATATTGTCTAACCCCATATCTATACCTCTGAGAACAACTCCTGATTGCTGCTCGTAGATTCCTTCTGCTCTTCCCTCTGCTCTTCCCTCTGCTCTTCCCTCTGCTCTTCCCTCTGCTCTTCCCTCTGCTCTTC
>JALVDO010000428.1 GCA_027008975.1 Saprospiraceae bacterium
ATTCTTTGACTTGGAAAAAGCTATTTTTGGGGGGAGTTGGGTTTATGGGTAAGTTCTCATCAATTCAAAGAAAATAAAAAAATAAAACTGAATAATGGTGAAAAGCGTTAAATTAGTGTCATAAATAGCAAAAAATGGAAAAATGGAATTAATAAATAAACATCGGAAAGAGTTAAATAAGGTTTGTTCAACTTATAAAGTTGACAAACTATATGCTTTTGGCTCAATCTTAACGGATAAGTTCAATTTAGAAAGCGATATTGATTTCATCGTTTCAATATTTGCCAATGACCCGATTGAATACGCCGAAAATTACTTTCAATTAAAATTTGAACTTGAAAAAATTTTTAGACGACGAATTGATTTACTTGAACAAAAAGCAATAAGAAATAAAACGTTTGAAGATTTGATAAATCAGAAAAAAAAGCTCGTTTATGCAAGACGAAATCAAGGTGTGGCTTGATGATATTGAAAAAGCCATTTCCGAAATCAATGAATTCCTGCCCAACCCGAGAAATTTCCTTGAATTTGAGAAAGACCTCAAAACGAAACGAGCTATTGAACGGAATATTGAAATAATAGGAGAAGCAATGAGCCGAATCTTAAAAGTCAAACCTGATATTTTAGTTAGTGATTCAAGGAAAATCGTGGACACTCGAAACCGAATAATTCATGGATATGATTCGGTTTCGAGTGACGTAATATGGTTAATAGCAATCAAATATCTTCCAATCCTTGACGAAGAAATCAAGAAGATAAAAAAAGATGAGAACACCGGCCATGACGGTCAGTGTCGCTAAATGCACCACCGCCGTATAGCCATGACCGTTAGTGGCAATTAAAAAAGAGAAAAACATGAGTAAAAAATTATTTTTACCAATTGGCATCCTACTACTTCTTTTAAGTTCTTGTGGAATTAATGATGACTATAAACAAATAAGTCATAAGGAATTTCTAGAGACTCATCAGTTTAGTATAGGACAAACTACATTATTGCTAAATGATTCAACAAGAAAGCGACCTTTAAAAACAGAAATTTGGTATCCGACAAAAGATACAACAAAGTTTAATGTAACCGCTGAATATCCCTTTAAACTTCCGCCGACTTCAAAAGATGCAAAAATTATTGCAGAAAAATTTCCTTTGATTCTTCTTTCTCATGGGACTGGTGGAAATCGAATTAGTTTAATGTGGCTTGCCGGTGAATTAGCATCAAACGGATATATTGTAGCCGCTGTTGATCATTGGGGCAATACACTTG
Organism: Saprospiraceae bacterium; assembly: GCA_027008975.1. Taxonomy (GTDB): domain Bacteria; phylum Bacteroidota; class Bacteroidia; order Chitinophagales; family Saprospiraceae; genus JALVDO01. Next base: position 1,262 of record JALVDO010000428.1, read on the forward strand.
ATAATAAAATTGCAGAAAATTTTGTAAAAATTTGGGATAGGCCAGTAGATATAAGTTTTGTGCTTAACGAAGTTATTCATCATTCAAATTTTAAACCTAATATAGATACAAATAAAATAGGAATGGTTGGTTTTTCGCTGGGTGGTTACACCGCTATAGCATTAGCTGGTGGAAGCATAAATTATAGTTTATTAAAAAAATTCTCACAAACCCAAGAAGGTAAAAAAGAGTTTAATCTACCTGAATTGGGTGACGTTTCAGAACTAATGACATCAGATATAATAGATAAGGGAAATAGCGATTATAAAAACCTAAAAGACGATAGAATTTCTACTTTTATAGCATTGGCACCTGCACTCGGACAAGGATTTAATAACGAAAACCAATTTAAAAAAGTCAAAAATTCAATTCTAATAATAGGAGCAAAAAATGATGATAGAGCACCAATCGAGACTAACGCTAAGCATTATCATAATCTTATAAAGAGTTCTAAATATATTGAACTCGAAGGAAACATTGGACACTATATATTTATGAACGAAGCAAAAAATGGGTTGCAAAGAGCAGCACCACAAATTTTCAAAGATAAAGGAAATACAAATCGAAATAGCATTCATAAGGACATTTCTACAATTGTAATTGAATATTTTGATAAAGAGCTGAAATAAAAGCCACTAACAATGTGTAAAGTAATTGGGTACACTTCATACTCACCGCACGAAACCATGAAAAAAAACATCACCATAATACTATTCATAACCATCTTGATTTCTTGTCATTCTAACAAGAGAAAAGAGATTAAAACGGAGACTTTTAGAACCGAAAATTTTGAATTAGTAAAGCCTATTCAAAATTCAAGGGCGGTCTTAATCTTGTTTGGTGGATATGGAGAAAGGCCGGAAGATATTGAGAGAGAGTTCAAAATTTTAGATCCGGCAAAAAATAAGGAGATTAGCGTACTGCTCATGAATTACAGCAAAAAGCTTTGGCTCGAGGAAAAGGAGAAAATTGAACTAGCAAAACTATTGCAAAATACATTAGAGAAATACCATTTAAGCAAAAAAGACATTTATGTTGGTGGTTTTTCAAGTGGAGGCCTTGTCGCCTTGCTCATCAGCAATTTTATACTATCGTTGAAGCAATTTTATATCAACCCCAAAGGAGTTTTCGTAGTTGACTCTCCGGTTGACTTATTGGATTTGTATAAATCCGCTCAAAAAAATATTGCCGGAAATTATTCAGATGTTTCCGTTCAAGAAAGCAACTGGCTCATAAATACTTTAGAAAAAAAATTAGGCAATCCCAAAGATGGAATTTCCGAATATGAAAAATACTCTGTTTACACTTTAGAATCTGACCATATCGAAAACATAAAGAAGCTTAAAAATATTAAAATTAGGTTATACACCGAACCGGACAAAGAATGGTGGAAAACAAATAGAATGACCGATTATGAACAAACTAACGCTTATCACTTAAAAAAGCTTTCGGAATCTTTAAAATCTCATGGGTACAAGAATGTCGAATTCATCCCAACAACCAATAAAGGGTTTAGAGCGGATGGAACGAGACACCCACATAGTTGGTCGATTGTAGATAAAGAAGATTTGATGAATTGGATGATAAATTAACTTAATTTTCCGCATTAAAAAAACCAGAGAATACATCATAACACATTGACATTCATTTACTTATTGA
>JALVDO010000429.1 GCA_027008975.1 Saprospiraceae bacterium
ATCTCCCCCGTAACCAGCTACTCCTTCTGCATAAGGTGCATTGAGGTCAGGCAAAATACTTAGTGTATCAAAATCAGTCAAAGTGCCGTTGATTGTCAAAGCGATTGGGTAATCTCCAACATTCGGATAGCTATGAACCGCCGTCTCCTGAGTACTAGACTGCCCATCCCCAAAGTCCCAAAGATATTCATCTGCAGCAAGCGATAATTCACCGCTAAAATCCAAATCAACATCCGTATAACCAACCTGATCAATAAACATTTTGGCTTTGGGCTCAGCAAAGACATCTGTAGTGAACAATCCCCGACCATGCGTTGCTGCCAAGACAATGTTGTCCGACTTTCTAATCTGCAACATATCAACTCTAACCAAAGGAATGCCCCTTCCTTCAACCGGAGGTATCCAAACGGTGTTGCCACCATCAAGCAATTCGGTTGTCCAGACACCGGCCTCTGTGGCAATCATTGCCTGCGTCGGATCTTTAGGTGAGAAAATTCCCCAACGAACCGGCATATTTGGAAGATTACCCTCTACATTTGTCCAGGTATCACCCCCGTTTGTACTTTCGTAAACGCTATTGGCACCATAATTTGATTTAGTAACTAATAAATGGTCTGCATTACCATCCTCAATGTAGATAGAAGAAATCGTCCCCCCTCCTGATAAAGAGAAGGATGTACCTTCCACCGAATTCCCCTCATGGGCATTATCAACCCGGATGATGGAACCTGAGAAAGTACCGAAATAAACCCTGTTGTCGACGTTTGGGTCAACAGCTACCGTAGATACATTTGGATTAAATCCGGAAATATCTACCAAATCCAATTGATTATTATCCACATTCCAACGGTAAAAATCACCATCATTGGTCTGTGCATACATGATATTAGCATCATCATCATAATCCGACGGATTCAAAAAACCGCCATTCATTTCAGCGCCACCGGAAAACCCTAATCCACCATTAGTAGAAAGCCCGTAAGAACCAAACTGCGATGAAACCATCTGAATATCCGGTTCATTTTGGTCAATGTGGCACAAAAAGCCATCACCGCCTCTCACTCCTCTGGCTGATGAAATGCCGATAGCATTCAGCTGAAGAGAGTTATTGTCCTGTGTTCCTCCCAAAAAATAAGAAGACCCCTCTTCCGGATGAATGGCACAGCCATAAAACTGAGTGACATTGTATCCTGTATTTTTATTCTCAACCTGCTGCGATGTCCCGGTGATAGATCGATAGATACCACCATCATTACCAAAATAAATAACGTTCTCCCTATTTGGGTCGAAAAGTATTTTGTGCTGGTCCACATGCATATTTTGTGCAAACCTTGAAAAAGTAAGTCCCCCATCATTTGAAAAAAGCACCGGTACTCCTCCTACCGCGACGTGTAGCGGATTGAAAGGGTTCACGGCAATTTCTAAATCATACCACGCCTGACCATTAGTGAACTCCCCTCCACCAGAACCTGAGGGTAATGCTCGTTGTTGCCAGGTATCTCCCCCATCATTGGAGGTATAAACATTAGATGCACCTCCACCTGTATTACCTAAAATATATAATACATTTGGAGCTATATCACATACTGCCAACTCTATTCGCGACAAGCCCGAAGGAAAACCTGAGCCTCCGCCGGAAAGGGATTCCCAATCTCCGTAATTTCCGGTTGAAGTCCGGTAAACACTCCCTGAACTGGAAGCGTAGAGCAAACCATTTGTGGCATACACCAAATCATAAATTTGATCTCCGGAGAAATCTATAGGAGGATTGTATCCCAAGACTTTTTCCCAGGTGTCGCCATCGTTAGAGCTCCTCCATACTCCGTGTGTCGTGGCAGCATAAACATCTTCCGTTTCGGGATGCACAAGCAGAGCGCGAGTCAGTCGAAAAGTCGAATTATTCGTATTGGGTAATAATTCCCAATTGTCGCCACCATCTGTACTCCTAAATATTCCGATTCCACGAATGGCGTCGACATTCGGAAAGCCCTCGCCCGTACCAAGAAACATTAAATCAGGGCGGTTTGGGTTTTGAGCCATTGCACTAATGGCAAGGTTTTCCAAAAAGTCATTAACATTCTTCCATATTGGAGCATCAACACTAATATCTTCTGTTTTCCAAAGTCCTCCACCGACGCCACCCGCCCAAATAGTATTGCCGGAAGGATCATTTTTGTCTATCATGATGGTTCGAGTACGTCCCCCTATGTTGCTTGGTCCTCGTTCTCGCCATTTCGCATTAGTAATCATACTCCTCTGTGAGTGGGATTGTTGTGCCTGCATCCTTTTAGTTTCCTCGATTGCCTTAATCAACTCTTCCGTTGGTGGATAACCCAGCGCCAAATCTTTTGTGCGTTTAAAATCCTCTTCAATTGCACCTTGAATGCGCTGCTGTTTTGTTACTTTTTCAGAATGACCTTTCTTTTGAGTCATAGAGACAATTCTAGTCCCAAGTCCGAATACTGTTAAAATCGAAACCGTTATAAGTAGTAATTTCTTCATCTACGATATTTCTTTATCTTTGTTGAAAATACGGGTGTGTAATTTATCGTGGGGTGCAAGATATTTCATTCTTTCTTTCCATTCAAAAAAAACATCCCAAATAGTCAGTTCGTTTACAATATATGATGGTAAATGTATGTTTTGCACAATATTTGCATAAATTCAACCAATTAAAATTATGATATTCGCAAAAAATAAATTGTTTCTGTCCTCAATGATAACCTTCTTTATTGTGTTGTTTTCTAATGCGTGTAAGACAAGTGAGCAAACCATGCAAAACGAAAGTTACTTCTGCCAAGGTAATAATCCATTTTGGAAAGCAGAAATAAATAAAGATGAAATTATTTTCGAAATAACGGGACAAACAAAAGAGAAATACCCTTCTGTGAAACCGGTTGAAAGCGGGGATTTAAAAATTTATGCTACCTTTATTACTGAAAATAATGAGAAATCC
>JALVDO010000430.1 GCA_027008975.1 Saprospiraceae bacterium
GGTTGCCTGCTGTGAAACGAACAGTAGCAGGATGATTGGCAGTAAATATTTTTTTAAATAACTATTCATTGTTTATCCATATTGCGCCCCTCTGGGGCGTTTGCCCATATTGTGCCCCGCTGGGGCTACCCATATTGTGTCCCTCTGGGGCGTTTGCCCATATTGTGTCCCTCTGGGGCGTTAGGTACAGGATATGAAATTTCAATATCGCATATAAAAATTTTTATTTCCCATACACAATCCCTTTCTCGCTTCATTATTTATGCTTCTTCATCGTATAACCAAAGCGCTTGGTGACCTCAATGCCGGCATCCTGAAGGAATTTGGTGGGCAAGATACCCCCTGCGAAGATATAAACCAAATCATTCTCTATTTCTCTATTCGACGCTTCTCCTTCTACTTTCAGGATGACCGTTTTTTCTTTTATCTCGACGAGGTTGGAATTGAAGATGGCGTTAATTTTCCCACTGTCGATTGCCGCGAGTATTCGCTCCCTGTTTTTGGGTTTAATGCGGGCAAATTTATCTTTTCGATAAGACAAAATTACGTCATTGTCTTCCATTACCAACATGGCAGACTCTACGGCTGAGTCACCCCCGCCCACAACGACGATTTTCTTCCCGCTTATTCGCTCGGGTTCGAGGAGGCGATAGGCTACTTTTTGTGAATTTTCGCCGGGGATATTCAGCTTCCGTGGGCTTCCGCGCCTTCCAATGGCCAGTAAGACATTGTGCGCGAGGAATTCCTCTCCCGTAGCGGTTATTACATTGAAAAAACCGGCCTCCTGAGGGATGATTTGTTCTACCTTGGTGTTCTCGTGAATGTCGAGGTCGTTTTCGGAGATTACTTTTCTCCAAAGTGTCAATAATTCGTCCTTGGAGGTATTGTAGAGTTTGACCTTTCCGTATAGCGGTAAGTCCATAGGTGCTGTCATTACAATTTTAGCTCTCGGAAAGGTATAAACCGTGCCTCCGAGCGAGTCCTGCTCCAGCGTAACGGAGGAGAATCCCCGCTTCTTAGCCATCAGCGTAGCGGAAATACCAGCGGGACCGGCACCGACAATTACCAGGTCCAGTACATTGGGTATTTTGGTTTTGGGAGTGCGCATCCCTTCGACTGCTTGCTTACCCTGCTCTACGCTGTTTTTAATCAAGCCCATGCCGCCAAGCTCTCCGGCAATGTAGATACCCTGTACATTGGTTTCAAAGTTTTCGTTAATGTGGGGCAAGTCAACACCTCGCTTTTCCGTCCCAATCTTGAGGGAAATCGCCTCGACCGGACAGGCGTGAAAACAGGCTCCGTGACCAATACAGTGAGAAGTGTTGATAGCGGTAGCTTTTCCGTCAACAATCCCCAGAATATCCTTTTCGGGACAATCCTGAATACAGGCTGCACTACCGATACAAATATTCAAATCGATATGCGGATGGAGTGAGACGGGTTCATAAACCCCCTCTTCTTTTGCAATGGCTACTTTTTGGGTGGTAATTTTTGAAGTTTTTTTCTGCCTACGCAAATAAAAAAAGACCACTATCCCACATAGTAAGAAAACCGAGCCGTAAACTGCAATTTGTTCAATTAGTACTTCCATCAAAAAATCCATTTGTAGCCAAATGCCAAAGTGACTCCGACGTGAATAATCAATATTATAAACATTATCAAGGCAAAGGGCAGATGTGCCACGTGCCAGTATTTGAATAGTTTTTGCATGGTTTCGAGGCGGTATATTTTATTGGAAAGGGATATTTCCTTCTTGACCATATTCAGAATACCCGTCCGTTCTTCCACTGCAACTCCCTTTTGCAGTAATGTCCTGCGAATCTGGCGAATTGCTTTTTTGTCCTGGAAGTATTTTTTTACAATAGAAATTTTGGCTCCGCTATCGGCGGTAGAGCTTTTAATCAGTTGGATAGTATGTTCGTCCAAATTGGCATTGCTGTCCAGTTGTGCTGCCAATTCACTCTTCATGCCCTTGACTTCGTTTAGACTCAACTCCCGCCCTTCTATCGTTCGTGGTATTTGAATGTAAATAAAGCGTCCGATGACACCACTTAGCACCACCATTACCATACTCCAGAAGGAAACGGAAACAATCCCTCCAAACTTGAATGTCGTGTGAAAAAGAATTAAAATTGGCCCCAGCACACAGAGGAATATGTGAAACTCCAAAAGATATTTGAGTCTTAGATATTTACTCATGAAGTTGTAGCGCTTTCGCGCAATATAAATAACGACGCCAAAAACGACCATCAACGTCCCCAAAATACCCATGCCGTGCCCAAAGATGCCGCTGGGTTTGAACCAGTCGTATTGTGGATGATAAAATCGCTCTTCCAGTGGCGTGGAATAATAAGAGTAGCCATAATAGGCGAGGTAAAACGTCACCACTACTGTTATCAATACCATGCTGCCTGTATAGATATTATGAATTGTTTTTGTCATATTTCAATGCTTGAATGATTGAATGAGCGGCAAGGTGATAACTTCGTAGTCCGCACGGCGACGGAGTGATAACGGAGAAGCCGTGGGGACAAGAAGGTGTCAACTTGGGCGCGGATTTTAGTGATTTCATGATTTAAGGATTATTGAATAATTATTTTTCTAATGACAACGCCCCTTTCCGTGTGAATTTTCAAAAAACACAGATGGGCATCCGTCCCTACTGCAGCCAGAGGTAGTCGCACTGTTTTTGTATTTTCAAAATTATTATTGCTTAATATTTTTCGACCAGTAGCATCCATGAGTTCGTATCTCCGGATTAATACTTCGGAATTTATCATCAAAGATTCGGTTGCCGGGTTTGGGAAGACACTCACGGCATTTTCCAATGGCGTATCTTTGGTACTATCCGGTCGGGAAATGACGACAAAAGCGCTATCCGGTACAACGGATAATTTATTAAAATCCTTGTCTATCATCAAGACCCTGTCAATTTGGAGGTGGAGGGTGTCCCTT
>JALVDO010000431.1 GCA_027008975.1 Saprospiraceae bacterium
CTGTTGCCCGATCCGCTACGCTTGATCGGGCCTACGATTTGCTCAACCCCCGTAGGCCGGTTCAAGCGCAGCGGAACCGTCGAAAACGACGCCGGAAACCTGCATTCGGCGCACGGCATGTTCACGGTGGTGTCGTTACAAAACCCAATAAACCATTGGCTTGGTAGCGTTCTTCTCCTCCTGCGCCGGTAGAGGGATAATCTGACAAAGTAGAATTAAAGACTTAATTCCACTGAACCCAAGCCAAGAAGAGCCCCAACCCCTTCATGCTGACACTTTTCCTTGCCGGCAAGACCCTGTCAAGGGTGGCGGCCTTCAACAAAGAAACCTCGGCGATTCCACACAAAATGACGAAGAACCATTTTTCTTCACGTAAACCGAAAACGCGATTTCCGGTTTGCATCATTTTCAATCACTTGCGTGATTGAAAACGGCGGGACTTTCCTCTCCCGCTCGGGCACCTCGTATTTTTCGAGGTGCCCTGCCGGGGGAAGGTCTGAGATTTTTCAGACCTTCCTTAGTTTTCAAGCCCCTAATATTGCTTTTATGGTTTCCCTGTCTTTTGCCACTTGCGCCACGCTATCCCATCGAGCTTCATTTTCAGGTTCGCAATATATATTTGCATCATCGAATATTTGTTGTACTTGTGTCCGCATGACCCCTTTATAATCTCCGCTTTCTACCTTTTTTACCATCGTGCTTAATACGTTTCGCCATTCTTCCATCATCCCTTTAAAATTTTTTTTGCCAATTTCCCTTTTTAGACTATATGCTAATATTACCGCTGCATAATTAGCATAATTGGCAACTAAAATGCCCTCTACATCTTGTTTCTGTTGTTCTTCGACGGGTACTTTTTCATTTTTTACCACCTCTTCTATATAACTTGCCACCATTTTGCTAACCGTTTTTCTATCCCAAGGAACTTGCTCAGGATCTTTTCCAAACAATTCTTTATATGATCTTGACATTCTGAATCCGTCTATTGTATCTACCCCCACTTTCGTCAACATGGCATTTCCAATACGTTCCAATAAATCACTTTTTTCTTTGCCCTTGTAGTACTCTGTTGACGCGCCTAATAAATTTACTGCACAGTCACCGCCGTGGTATTCTTCTATCGCCTGCTCATCATTATTCGATTTCGCGAGCGCCCACCATAACCCCAAGGCATTGCTTAATATCCTTGTCAATACGCCTTCGTCTTTTATTTTTGACGCCAGCCGGATGTCAACACCCAAATTAAATAGCGCCGAGGGTATTTCATCATAATCGCTGGGGTCATTATAAACAGAACGCAGAACACCTCCTAGAAACGCCAAAACAGCCGTTCGCCCTCTTGCAGACCACTCGTTTTTAATTTCGTGAAATATTTCGTCATCAAAATATCGCCAAGCTTTCAACATGTTATTCATATACGCTATGCTTACCACATAGGAATACAGCCTCTCGTTCGTTTCAAACTGCCCTATTTCCATACCCATTTCTTTGAAGAGCTCTTTGTATTGCCCACCATCACCCGAATCGGCCTTTATGGCACACATGACACCAAAAGCATGCACCTTATTCATCCTTTTTAATAACCCTTCTTCTTCTCGCTTTCCTGAATATTCTGGCAGATCATCTATTTGACCGACAATATTATTAGTGATTTTTCTCATGACCGAAGCCAATTCTCCAGATTCTTCCGAACGTAAAAGCGATACTCCTTTGTCCATGGCATCCATTCCTACGGCCAAGCCACATCGCATACAACTTTCATTATCAGTATTTTTGTTTACCGACATTAACCACATGTACAGCATCGCCCTGGTTTTCAACAAGCCAACACTATTGCCTTCTTGATCAATTTTCGACTTAAAATAGTTCACCACAGATATCAATTCTTTAGTACAGTACGGCTTACCTCCAGCATATACAGGCTCATTGACTAAAATGTTCAATATTAAATCTACCGATTGCTCTACTGTTATGTATGGCTCCATTTTTGACAACGCTTCTGCCACAGGCCCCGTTACCAGATCCAATGCGAACCTATAGTCACCAGCATGACTTCTTATTAGTATCAATGACCTAATTGCTACTTCCTCGATACCGCCTGTTAAAACGTCCGGAACGTCTGGATGACGCCCCATATGTTGGTTTTTCTTCTCCCTTATTTTTATTTCTTCTATAATGCCCTGATACTCCTCTGGTAGCTGTTGTTTTAATGCCTCTATAACAATCTCTAAAGGTATTCCTGCTTCTTCTGCTTCTTGTATCTTCGCCAATATCATTTTTCGTATAATTTGCCTTTCTTCTTCTAAACTTGAATTCTCTTCCGGTCTCTCTTTATTATTCTGCCCATTTGCGATCGTAGCATGCCCAATTTCCTCGTTCACATTTTCTTTACCTTTATTATTTATATCGTATTCTCCAACATCCTTGGTATGCTGCGTAACTATTGGTCGACCGATTTGATCACTAATTCTGGATACATCATCCAAAATCTCTTTCAATAAATAAAATATCTCCGATCTATTTTTGTTTGCTGGCTCTACTTCAAATATCATTGTAATTCCGGTCTGTTGCCTTAGCCATCTTACACACTCCATTGCTTTATCCAATTGCGACTGGACATCCACATCCCCAAAGTAATATGTAAAAGCGGATTTTATTATATGACGATAAAAACCTTCAGGATTATCGAATTTTTCGCCTTCATAATTTAACTCACTTTCCGATTTTTTAATTTCCGACGAAATCTCAATCCTCTTTTCATCGGCCATTCTCCCTTTTTCTAGACCTTTGTCTTTTTCTTTTTCGACCCCGTTTGGCGTCCCTTTTTGTTCTTTGCTCTCTTTTTCTTTACCCATTTTATTTATAACCTCTTTTCGCCAACACTATATTAGAACTTTAGCCCCTTTTAAGAAGAACCAAACTATTACTCTCCAGTCATATTTCCATTTCGTT
>JALVDO010000432.1 GCA_027008975.1 Saprospiraceae bacterium
GAAAATGGAATCCTACTACTGACGAACTGCGTTGCCAGCATCCTCGATTTTAAATTTATCATTTTTCCTTTTTCATTTTAAATTTTAAAGGCTAAAGGCTAAATATGAAATTCCGATCATTGAGCCCAAGGGATCGGTGAGCGGAATTTTGTTTTTAGCACACGCAACATCTTTTGATTTTTCATAGTGACGAACTGCGTTGTACTGACGAGGCTACGCCTATCAGCACAGGGCAATATCCTCGATTTTGAATTTTTCATTTTAACTTTTAAATTTTTCACTTTTTCAACAGGAAAAGCCGTTATTCGATTGGGGATGGCGGCTTTTTTTGTGCTATATTTGTGGTGAAAACAATCAGAAGATTAATACACTAAATTCAAAACAATTGCAGATGAAAAAAAACATTACATTTTTAGCGATTACATTTTTATTTTTGGCAAGAAGTTATGCGCAGGATACCTTGCCTTACACTTTAGAAGTGTTGGAGGGAACGTATAAAAATCTGGAAAAGCCAACGATTATCACCAACGGGCCTTGGGATGACTTTGATGAGGGTTTATTTGAGTTTCCCATTGGTTTTGATTTCACGATTTTTGGCTCCAGTACTATCAATCAATTGAGGATAGGAGGAGGGCTGCCGGAGGCGCTTGCAGCTTACAATGAAGCAGATGGCACTTATTTCCTCATCGCACCTTGTTATGGAGATTTGGTTTCATCCTTCGATACTACGACCCTCGGTTTTTATCCGCTTTCCTACGAGACAACGGGAGCGCCCGGCGAACGAATCTTTAAGCAAGAGTGGAGGCATGTGGGTTTTTATAATGATGATTCAGGAGTGAGTTTTATCAATTTCCAGGTGTGGCTCTATGAGGCAACCGGAGTAATTGAGTACCATTATGGCCCCTCTTATCTCACCGAATCAGTTTCTTTTTTGTACGATGATGGCGGTCCTATTGTCGGCCTCATTTCCGGGCTCGATCAATTGGAAGATACTTATCAGATAGGACTCCTGCTATCCGGCGATCCCGCTTCGCCGACCTTATTGAATCCTCCACCGGAAGGCGATCCGGTCTTTCTAACAGGACAGCCGGCAGATGGTACTATTTATCGTTTTACGCCTACCGTCACCATAGGGACAAATGATATTCCCGAATCGCTTCCATTAGGTTTATATCCCGTACCCGCAACCCACTCGGTGACGCTGGAGATTGGTGACGACCTCATTGATAAAGGCTATCAAATAACAGATATAACGGGAAGAGTCATCCTCGAAAAGACTCAATTGAGCAGCAAAACCATTGATATTTCCACATTGCGCCCCGGGGTGTATTTTGTTAGGCTGACTAATGGTGGCACGATGGTTGGTGTTGGGCGGTTTAATAAGTTGTAAAGGGCTAAAGGCTAAGGTTTAAAGGCTAAAGTTTAAAGGCTAAAGTTTAAAGGCTAAAGGCCAAAGGCTAAATCGATAGATGCTGACAGGTGTAACCTCGTCAGTAGGCTAAAGTTTAAAGTAAAAAGGCTAAAGGTAAAAGTGAAAAGGCTAAAAATGAAATTCCGATCATTGAGCCCAAGGGATCGGTGAGCGGAATTTTGTTTTTAGTCATCATTATCGCGTGATAACAAATGGTGTACTCATAGTGCCCCAATTGCCACTCATTTTTAATTGATAAATAGCTTCGGGCAAGCCGGATATGTCAATCTTTTTCAGTAATTGATCGGCTGTTAACGCTCCCCATTTTTCGGCTTTAAGTACTTGACCACTCGAATTGATGATTTCAACGGTTATTTCCGACGAATGTGCCAATGATAAATCTACGAATAGGAAGTTTGAAGCCGGATTTGGATAGAGGTTATTCAATGTCAAGTCTCCTTTTATCTGACTTATTCGTTCTACGCCCACCATTCCCGAGGCGGATAAAGGGACAAAAGAGGCAAAAATCTCTATATTGCCATCGTTTTCGTTGCCATTCGCCCAAAACGGAATAGCGTAATAGTCTGTGCCTATCATTTCGTTGTATTCTCCTACCCCAAAGTCGTTGTTTTGACTACCGATAGATGCAAAGTCAGTCGGACTGGAGGTGAGCGAAAAATCAGCAACAAAGGAAGCCCCCCCGTCAGCAGAATAGGTCATGTAGTAGTCTGTGAGAACATTATTGGAATCATTGCGTCTGTCATACCAGCTTATTGCTATTTTGCCGTCAGGACTTACCCAAATAGAGGAAAAGAAATTATGGCTTTCCCCATCCTCATCTTGATTAACAACAACGGGCTGCGACCAGGTTTCACCACCATCTTCCGATTTTGAAAAGTAAATATCTAATCCCCCGGTATCTTGTGTCGCAAAACCATTAGCAGTCCATGTGAGATAGAGATTACCGTCGTATTCTCCACCGGATTTGTCAACGCGTAGGTGATTGCAGGAATAGACCCGACTTTTATCAATACCGGCAATAATGCAATCATTTCCCGTATCGTCGGGAGAAAAACAGGGAATATGCAGATCGGATATTTTGGTCACGGAAGAAAAGGTTGCTCCTCCGTCCATTGATTTTGTATGGTAGAGGCCAAGCGTTTCTTCATTGAGATAAGCCCCTATAAAAACGACGTGGACAACACCCTCTCTATCAACATCGATGGATGTAAACTGAGCAAAAACCATATCTTCCGGGCTAATCCGCACCGGCTCGGTATCGAAATCAGTCGCACCTGCATCTTTGGTCTTTACGAGTATTTGGTAGGTCGTATCCGTCAAGTCGATTTGTGCGTAGGCGACATAGAGGTTTCCCCTATATTCGGAATCTGATAAGTCCGCTGCCAACCATTCCTTATCAATTATTCGGGAATCGTTTGAGCTTCCTACGTCAATGGGGTCGGGATATATTTCCCAGGTTGCTCCACCGTCATGAGAAATGGCATTTTTTAATCTGAATAAAAGTTCAA
>JALVDO010000433.1 GCA_027008975.1 Saprospiraceae bacterium
TGAGGGTGATAAGGTATGCGACACATAGGCATCAATACCATTTTGTGCGGAAATAAACCCGATGAGTACCAATTTATCTTTATCGTAGGGAATATCGTATGATATTTCTTTTTCCTTTTCGCAGCTTAAAATAAAAATCATTCCCATGAATAGCAGAGGGAAAGCGAAAATCCTATTTATTTTTTGAAAATTGTATGCCATAACTAATAGTTGGAATAATTGGAAATTGAGAAATTTGTTTGATTTTATTATTCTGGTCAACGTATATCGACAGCGCATTTTGACGGTTATAAACGTTATAAATATTGAGCGAGAAGCGCTTCACACGTCCGCTTTTGCCTACCCATTTACGTTGTAGGGAGATGTCTAATCGGTGATAATAGGGCAAGCGCCCATTATTTATACCGTCATAGACTAAGTACCCATAAAAAAACGGATTAGTCTGGATGTATCCAACCGGAATACTAAATGCTTCGCCCGATTGAAGCGTCCAATTGAAGGAAACTTTCAGCTTTCTCGACGGGATAGGAAATGAGCCTATTACATTCAATACGTGACGGCGGTCGTAGGTGAAAGGGAATGATCTGCCAAAATTCAAATCCGCAAACTGTCGAGAAGTCCACGAAAGGGTGTATGCCAACGCCCCGGTGAACTTGCCGGAGTTCTTTTCTACCAACACCTCCAGTCCATACGATTTGCCCTTACCGCCAGTGCTGATAAAGTCTTCCCAACGGGTGAGATCCGGCTCATACTTGAGCGGTGGTTTGCTTGCCGTAAGCCCGTTCATTTTCTTATAATAGGCTTCAGTACTAAGGTCTATATTTCCGAGGCGGGTGAAATATCCAAGGGAAAATTGATGCACGTGTTGTGGCTCAATCTCGTCCGTCACACTGACCCAGCGCTCCCGAACAAAAGCCTCATCTCTATCTAACAATAAATGGGTATATTGCGTAACATAAGCATATCCCAACTTCAAGGAAGCATTTTTTGAGACCAGCATCCGGACAGAAGCGCGCGGCTCTACGGAGCGATAGTCTGTACGCTTATTCAAATACCGGTAAATACTCCCCCTAAGTCCTACATTTATTTTCAATCGGGGACTAAGATTGTGTTCGTCTTCGAAAAAGAGAGCAGCTTCACCCGCCCGATGAGCAACCGAAAAAAGTTGTACGGAAAGTGAATCCGTTACCACCACTGAGGCAGGATCCGCAAAATCGCGGGCAGTGTTTACATAACCAAATCCCTGCCCAAATTTATATTGAAAACGAGCCAACTCCCAGCCTGCTTTCAGATGATGCTTTTGCAGCCAAAAATCAAAAAGTGTCTTCCAGCGAAGTTCCTGCAATCGTGATTTTGAATGACGATTATCCGAGGCTATTAATTCGTCAGTGCCAAAGATCTTTTGCTGAAAACTCGTATCAACAAACCGGTAAGCGTAGCGCGTCCAATACAATCCGGTTGTCATAAATCCCCGATTGCCAACGCTTCGGGTATAGCCGATGCTTCCCGAAAAAGTTTGCTGCTTTTGGCGGGTATCAAAATGATCATTTTCAGGAATAAACTCCTGGTACCTGCTTCCATCATGCCCTACATATCCGTGTATATAAAACGAGCCTGTCCGCCCTACCTGCTGACTGTATTTCATATTGATATCATAGAAAGAAATAGAATAATAATCCCCCGGTGTGCCCGAGTTGATCCGTATTTTTGCGGGTAGTGTCAGCAAGCCATAATAAGAAGAACGAGCCGCCAGTAAAACCGAGCTCTTATCTTTCTTCACAGGTCCCTCCAACAATAGCGAACTGGATACCAACCCAATATTGAAATTGCCATCCCAATATTGCCGATTACCGTCCTTGGTGCGAACATCCAACACCGAAGAAAGCCGGTCTCCATAGCGAGCGGGAAATGTTCCTTTGTAAACATCCACCTTTTTCAACACCTCGGGATTGAACAATGAAATAAACCCACCAAAGTGATTGACATTGTACATGGTCGCCCCATCGAGCAAAATCAGATTCTGATCCCGGCTGCCTCCCCGTACGTATAGCGCCGACTGCCCTTCTTTTCCGCCGCTGACTCCGGGAAGATAAGTGACAGCCTTGAGCAAATCCGGCTCACCGGTAAATGACGGCAGCGTTTTTATGGTATTGATGGGGATGGAGTTCGTCCCACTTAATGTCCGTTCATAAACCGGTGGAGCTTTCACCACAATCTCCTTTAATACGTTGAGGTTGGGCTCCATTCTAATGATGATATTTCCTCCTTTAAGTTCAGTGATTTTCCGTATCGCCTCCCTATACCCCAAATAGGAAAAAGAAAGCTGCCGAACTTCCTCACTTACCCTAATACAGAAATATCCTTTTTCGTTGCTGATGGCGCTAACCTGTGTAGTGCTGTCGTAAACCACCGCTGCAATTAGGGCTTCGCCCGTACGCGCATCCTTTATAAAACCGCAGATGGAGTAAGACTGGGCATACATTCCGCTTATAAATCCTATAAGAAGAAAGAAAATAACTACTTTTGTTGACCTCATATCGCTCTTTTATGGTTTAATTGTATCTATATTCTCACGCCCACTCCGAAGTGTATGAAATAGGGGTAGTAAATCGAAATTATCTTAGAATGCAACGAGTCAGGCGTATAATCGTGATATCCGAATGGAGAAAATGACCGGGAATAATCCAGATGAAGACGCAGGCGACCTTTTCGATACCCCACCGAAAGTAAGCCCGCCAAATCATAACGATTTTCACCCAGTATATCCTTTAGGTCTTCGTTGTACTTAGAAAAAAGATAACCATTTTCCAGTCCCGCCGCTGCATAAATCCCTTTAATCAAATCGTACTGAAATTCAGCACGAATCGTTGCATAATACGCAGGTTGAACAAAATCCGATGAAGGTACACCTGGCCAATTACTATTCGT
>JALVDO010000434.1 GCA_027008975.1 Saprospiraceae bacterium
GTCGTACTTCTCACAATACACATCATCGTAGAACGTACTAGGGTCACCACCACACCTGACAACACTTCCGTCCGAGGGATTCAAAGCCATGACTGTGCCTAACGCATTGGAATGTTTTTCCCATTGTAGCACATAGTCCGTCTGAGTGTGGATGGTGCAAGAAAGGGTTAGCAATAAAAGCAGCGTGTGGGTTAGTTTGTACATACGTTTGATTGTTTTGAAATGGAAACAATTGGCAGCCTTAAAAATTCAATTATAAAGCTACCAATTGTTTTCAGATTTTTTATTTCAGGTAAACTATTCTTTGTGTAAAAAAACCGTCTTTGGTCTGCAAGGACACCCAAAGAATGCCTTCCGGCCAATCGGGTCGACTAATATCCCATTCGTTTATACCCTCAACAATTTCCACTTCTTTTTGAAGTAAAATTTTTCCATTAATATCCCGAATCACTAATTTTCCATCAGTGTCGGAAAGTGACCTAAAAGCCATCGTCCAATCTCCTGCAGATGGGTTGGGAAAACAAAACAATAAAGGAGCAGGGGCAGTCAGACTAGACATTTTTTGTACCTTATCATGGCTCTGTGCTATCGCACCATTATCATCATCACTTGCCAATAAAGAATGGCTATTAATTATTTCTTGTTTTTCTAATTGAACAGGTATCGTACAACCATTCAGATCATAAAACTCTGCTTTCAAAATCTCATTATCCAAATAGAAAAAATCAGATATATCTCCCATCCCCTCTTTTGCCTGAACAATAATTTCAAAAAGGGATTCTCCTGCTTGAAAAGACTTAGGAGAAAGATCAGAAGATACCCAAACAAATCGCAAATCATTTTTGCTGTTGAATTCTTCTGATTTTGGATATCCTATATTGTCCTCTGTAAAATCAGGAATACTAGAACTAATACTTTTGATTTCAAGCTTAGTTGTATCAAAATGATAGGCCAGTTGAAACCCCACCACATCATCAAAACCTGTTGATTTTATGTGTAAAGTTGCTAGCTTGCCCCCTTGTTTTGGAATAGGTAAAGAGAATTCTGTTGCCGCGTATTTTTCAGGGCATTCATCAATAATACCATCTAATGCATCTCCAGTTACATCTCCCATTTTCACACCGTCAAAACCGGCAGTTCCTGCTGTTCCGTCATTGATAACATATTCCCAATCTGCACGCATATAAGGCGCTTCATTTGTATAAGAAGTCCCTCCCAGCGTAAGGTTGAATGGATTGGCATCAAATTCATTCCCATAGTTAGCCGGAATATACTCTGGAACAAACCGCCATGGCCCATTTGGAATATTTTCAAACTCTTGCCTCATTCCCAAAATCAATCTTCTTATCATTATTACATCAATTGTAGAAACAAAACCATTGTTACTCACATCTGCTGCAAGATATTGATAACCATTATCAAAAGGCTGAACCCCCAAGATATGTTTTGCAATTCTAATTATATCGGCAGTAGAAACACCCTCCTTCCAGTCTTCGTATGTATAATGATATATATCATAACTATTATCATCATATTGATCGTAGTCATTGTTCTTCTCCCCACTTCCAATCCAGGCAACCTTTGTCTTGACACTTTCATCAAATAAAACCCCATTAAATATTCCCTCAGAATTAGTGGTTGCCCGACAATGTTTACCATCACCTTCCGGATGCACGATGGAAATGGTCACATTTTTGATAGGCTCATCCGTCCCCCAATACTCTACTTTGTCAGCAAGATTTCCACAAAGTGGTTCATCCCAATATAGTACACCAATAGTTTCATTTGCATGAATCATACGGTCAAACTGACCAGGAGTAAATTCCGTTCTACAACTTCCGGTGTAGGACATAATATTACGAATGGAAATGTCTGTATTCTGTAACTCATGCCCATTGTAATCCACATAATTACCGGTGTATTCACAGGTTATGGGATCATACGTCACTCCCCATGAACAATTAACCGGCCCATTTATTTCTACTCCATCTAATTCCTCAACATAAACAAAACAATCAGGGTCGGTAGGGTCTGGCCACTTAGACCCACCTGCACCCCATGCAGGAGTATCACTTATATAGTCTCCTCCACCTCCAGTTGGTTGTGTTCCAAAAGGATAGTGATTGGGAATTGGATAATAAACAGAGGGAGGAGGATTATCAACTACCTCCCTAATTACTAATTCTCTTTCAGAATCATAAATATTTTCTGAATGTGGCTCATCCGAAAATACTTCTGGTGAATTTTCTATAGGGTCATATGGATTATCATACAAGCTGGCTCCATTAAATGTATGTACCAAATGCAAATGATGCCCGATTTCATGAGCCAAAGTGTTGGTTTCAAGCAATCCTCTATAATATTTTACATACACGCTCGCATTGTTCGTGGCAAATGGCAAACGAATAGCACTAGCAGAACCTAAAGTGGATGAATTGCCGCCGGTGAACCCTACTCGAACGTCGATTGCATTTGAAACGTAGCTAAAGTAGAAAGCACTGACCTTCCCCAATCCAACCTTCGTATTGTCAATATAATTAATGGGCCCACACTGAACAAATATCACATCCATCGGTTCATAAATGTTATTCAGATTTGCAATTGCCTCATCAATAATAGTTTGATCAATCGGCTCTGTGTTAGCGGGTGCTACACTCCCATCATCAAAGCGCCGAACAGTAAAACGAAGAGGAATTACGATTGGGTATCCCCCTTTTTTACGTTTCGCCATATACTCTTTCTCTCCGGCTATTTCATTTACATAGTCAACCAATTCTTCTTCAGTCATTGAAAAACCGCAAATAGAATCTGAAACAATTTGAGCAGATAATCGAGTACCCGTCAAACTAATAAAAAATACACTTAGTATTATAATGAATGAATGAATGGAATTTTTTTCATAGCTTTATTTTTCAAAATTAAAATAT
>JALVDO010000435.1 GCA_027008975.1 Saprospiraceae bacterium
CGACGCCATGGAGTCCGAATTCGAGCCAGGCGGCATTATCCCTGACGAAGTTCATAATTCGCACCTGCTCGTCATTGACATTGGCACTATTATCCCACTTTGCTCCGAATTGATTAGTACTGGGAACTGTCGCCAGAACATTTTCTCTATCCATTTCACCAAGGATAAAAATCCCTTGCAGGCGTACACCTACTTTTTTTGCCACATCGACCATACATTTGTAATCGCTTAATTCCATGTGGCGTTTTAGTCCGATTCGATATGGACCCTCCCCTGCTGCACCATCGTTGTGACCATTGTTCCAACCTATGTCGTCGATGGCGAAAGCAAAGGGATGTGGAAATATAATTCCGTTGTGGGTTTCAGATTGTGCCCACAGTCTTCCTGACACTACTAGAAGAACAAAAAGAAAAATAGGGGTTAATTTTTTTGATTTTTTTGATAAATTCATTTTGATGAAATTTTGTGTTGTTATGGCATACCCCGATCTTCCTTCGTCAGCTCGGGGTATGCTATAAATCCTACTCCATACTATTCCTTAATAAAACGAATAGTCTCGACATTCCCGTTTGTTGATTCAAGTACCAGTAGATACGAGCCATTAGTTAACGAACTGACATCTAATTCCGGTGACTGGTAGCTTCCCTGATAGACCACGCTTCCTAGGGCATCAAAAATTTTAACTCGCACGGGTTGCTCAACGACGGGCGTAATTAAAAGGCGATTCTTAACCGGATTGGGAGCGATACCGACCCTCTTTTGTTCTCCAATCCTGATGGAAACAACTTTAGACATTTTATAGCTTCCATCAAAATCCACCTGAACCAAACGGTAGTAGTTCATTCCCGATTTTGGATTGACATCGACGGCAGTATAGTGATTCAGTTGTGTAGTATTGCCATTACCTTTGACGAAACCTATTTCGCGCCAGCGACTACCATCCGTACTTACTTCGATTTCAAAACCGCGGTTGTTCACTTCACTTGCCGTCGTCCAGTCGATATAGGCCTTTCCGTCTCGATAACTTGCTTTGAAGTCCACCAACTCTACCGGCAGAGCCGAGCAGTTGGTAGAGTAGGTGTGATGTACCTGTTTATTTGTCCAGTTGGTATTAGACCAAGCCACGTCATCCACTTCAACGCACATTGTATTCCAATTGTACCTTATATCAAAATTCGCAGTAGGGATATTGGTGTTATTCCCGTTTTTAATCTTAAAACTATTGGGGTCATTATAGCCCAAATTATTGGTCAGTGCAAGTACCTTTGTCAGCGCCGTGTTATTTGTCAAATCCAGTGAAAGCAAATCATTGCTGGCACAAACCAGAATTTGGAGCGCCGTATTATTGGACAAGTCAATGCTGGTCAGACTATTATTGGAGAACACTAAATTCTCCAAAGCGGTATTGGTGGTGACATCCAAAGCGGTAAGACTATTGTTGTAGCACTCGATTGACTTCAAAGTAGTCACGCCTGTTGTATTCAACGATGTCAGGTTATTGTCATAACAGTTCAACCAGGTTAATGCAGGATTGGAGGTGACATCCAGCGTCGTAAGAGTGTTGCCCTGCACCTGAAGCGTAACGACGTTGTCAAAGTCTGCAATCCCGGTCAGGTCGGAAATGCTCGAATTGGATACATCCAGGCTGGTAACTGCCTGAGCATTTGCTGTGGGGATTTGCCCGTCAAGTGTCCCCTCGGAATCTATCCCTAAATCAATTAGCTTTTG
Source organism: Saprospiraceae bacterium (assembly GCA_027008975.1). Taxonomy (GTDB): domain Bacteria; phylum Bacteroidota; class Bacteroidia; order Chitinophagales; family Saprospiraceae; genus JALVDO01. The sequence continues at coordinate 1,729 of JALVDO010000435.1, forward strand.
TTCGAAGTTAGCATCGGGAATTGCTGTGTATTGTGCAGTAGCTCCTTGCATAAAAAACAACTGCAAAAGTCCCATAAACGCGATCGTGAGGTGTAAGTTCTTTTTCATAGTCCATTATTTTTATTATCAATAATTTTTGTAACTACTTACCACCTTCTGTTTTTAGGCAAAAAAGACTCCAAGAGTCGGCTCGGGGATCTTCCTCCTACGTCGTCAGCTCCCCGATCCTATACAGCTTCCCTGGGCTTTTTTTAGGTGGTAAGTAGGTTACCAACTTTCTTTACTCATCAATGGGTTTTAGTACAATCAAAAGGTGTTTTTTAAATGAAGTATTCAATACGGGGTGATTCGAGGTGACGACACCCATTTTCCGGTCATTCACATAGTCAATTACTTCGTATGCTGAATTGGGCGACAAGCCTCGCAATTCAATATCCCCTTTCCAACTGGGAGCATAAAAGGCGTAGTACAAATCCTTCCCTTTTTGGATGACGTGCGCCTCGGGCTTATCGAAACCTATATCGTATAACTCTCCGAGATAAGGCTCCTTTGAGAGCATCAAATCATTATAAAGACCAATCCATTTTTTCCACTTTTTTTCGCGTTCGGGTGTCAGCAGGTAGGAGGCTTCGGCTGTGGGATTATCCTTTGGCCAAGTAAATTTGCTACCCAACACCGCTCCCACTCCGAAAGAGGAAGCAAAGTCTTCGCCCTCATCGCTCAGCTCCACGTGGTCGCCGTAATAGGCAGTTTCGCCAAGTATCGCCTTATAGACTTTTCCTTTGAGGCGTATCTGCCAACTCGAAAGCGGGTCGGAACTCACCGCCTGATTGATGTAAGGCATATTGTAGAAAGACATGGCGCAACCACACGGGCAATTTTCAATGACGGCATTATTCTTTTTGACGCGAGCTGAGTCATAGACCATCTTAAAAAAATCAGGCAATTGCTCACAAGCCTGCTCGGGGTAATCCAAGCCGTGGTTGGGGTGATGATCGGGTGGAACGGCGTTCATATGTTGCCCGTCCATCTTCAAACCATCGAAGCCCCACTCATCGAGGAACATAGTGAGTGTCTGTTGGGTGTGTTCGAGTGTTTTCCGATAAACGGGCGACATATAATAGGCATCCCACCAAGTGATAATTCGTGGCGCCCATTCGTCGGTATATAAAATAATGTCGGGATTATTGTTTAGCA
>JALVDO010000436.1 GCA_027008975.1 Saprospiraceae bacterium
TTGCTGTCAGCGCTGCCTGAATAGTTCGTCCGGTGTAAAGGACATCATCAATCAATACCACTTTTTTATTCTCGACTAGGAAGTCCATTTCTGTCAAGTTAGCAGCAAGCGGCTCCTTTCTTGTTCTGAAGTCGTCTCTGTAGAAAGTTATGTCCAATTTCCCGTAAGGGACACCCTCAATCCCAAGGTCATCTCTCAGGTAACCAAATATCCTATCTGCAAAATAAACACCCTTCGTCTGGATGCCAATCAGACAAACATCCCTGAAGTCATCGTATTCCTCAACGAGTTGGTGGCACAACCGACTTATCGTCAATTGCATCCGTTTATCATCGAGTAGAATACGTTCTCCGTTCATATTTTATTTTTTCTTCCAACTGCTTCGCAGACCGACGGTCAGGTTAAAAACCGGATTGTCCGGGGTACTCTCCGTGTCTGCACAGTAGTAGCCCGTCCGCATAAATTGTAGCTGTCTGCCGGGCGCTACATGAATCACACTCGGCTCCACCAACGCTTTGATGGTCTTTTTCGAGTTGGGGTTAATTAAATCTATAAAATCCACTCCTTCGTGTGCCAAAGGCTCCGGCTCCGTAAATAAATAATCGTATTGATGTACGGTCGCTTCCTTTGCCTGCTCGATGGATACCCAGTGAATCACGCCTCGTGCTTTGACCCCTGAAGTATCTGACCCGGAACGGGAGTTGGGATAATAAGAACATTGCACCTCTGTCACTTCACCTGTATTGGGGTCTACCGTATAATCATCACAATGGATGATATAACCATTCTTGAGCCGGACATCTTTACCCGGAGCAAGCCGAAAATATTTTTTAGGCGGGTCGAGCATAAAGTCGCTGCGCTCGATATACAACTCCCCGGAGAAGGGTATCTTCCTCGTCCCCTGACTTTCATCCTCGGGATTGTTGATGGCAATCATCTCTTCCACCTGCCCTTTTGGATAATTTGTGATTACTACTTTAAGAGGGTCTAAGACCGCCATCACTCTTGGAGCGATTTTATTCAGCACCTCACGCACACTAAATTCCAACAACTCGATTTCGATAACATTATCCCGCTTGGCAACACCGGTACGGGCGCAGAAATTCCGAATCGCCTCTGCCGGATAACCCCTTCTTCGCATCCCGGCAATAGTGGGCATCCGTGGGTCATCCCAGCCGGTGACAATCCCCTCCTGTACCAATCTCAACAAGCGTCGCTTACTCGTTATCATATAAGCGACATTCATCCGTGCAAATTCTATCTGGCGGGATGGGAATATCTCCAATTGCTCAATAAACCAATCGTACAGCGGACGGTGATGTCTAAACTCCAAAGAGCAAAGCGAATGTGAGATTTCCTCGATGGAATCAGACTGCCCATGTGCAAAATCGTACATCGGATAAATACACCATTCATCTCCTGTCCGATGATGATGCTCGTGTTTGATTCTGTACATAACCGGATCACGCATGTGCATATTAGGTGATGCCATATCTATTTTTGCCCTCAAGACTTTGGCTCCATCCGGGAATTCGCCTTTCTTCATTCGTTCGAAAAGGTCGAGGTTTTCCTCGACACTTCGATGCCGATAAGGACTCTCGATGCCCGGTTTGGTGGGTTCTCCACGCATTTCTGCCATTTCTTCGGCTGTAGAGTCATCGACGTAAGCCAATCCTTTTCTGATAAGCTTTTGGGCAAATTCGTATAGTTTTGGAAAGTAATCTGATGCAAAATACAGACGATCTTCCCAGTCGTACCCCAACCATTTAATATCTCTCTGAATGTTTTCGACAAAGTGAGTCTCCTCCGCAGAAGGATTGGTATCATCCATTCTTAGGTTCGTAATCCCTCCATACTTTTTAGCAATCTCAAAGTTAATCCAAATGGCTTTGGTGTGTCCGATATGAAGATAACCGTTGGGCTCGGGAGGAAAGCGCGTATGCACCTTTTTTATCCTTCCCGAAGCCAAATCTTCTTCGATGAATTGCTCTATAAAATTTAATACTTCCTTTTTTTCTTCACTCATTTTTTGTCTGGTAATTATTTCTTTAGAATTTTAAATCCAAACTCACTTGACTTACATCCGCTCAGGCATCTCGATACCTAATAAATCCATTCCCGTATTCAATACGCTTGCGATTGCAATGCTCAAAATTAATCTAAATTGTTTAGCTTCTTCACTTTCTGCCTTCAAAATAGAAAAATCGTGGTAAAATTTATGGTACGCTTTCGCTAAGTTATAACAGTAATTGGCAATCAAAGATGGATCCATAGCCTCCGCAGCTGATTGTATCAAACCCGGAAATTGATAAATGGTCGTTATCAAATCCTTTTCCGCATCGGACATATCCCTGTACGCTCCCGCCTTGGGAAACGCTGCCATATTTGCCTTTTTTAGGATGGATTGTATCCTAACGTAAGCGTTTTGCACATAAGGTCCTGTCTGCCCCTGCAAATCGACCGAATCCTTGGGATTGAATATCATTGTCTTTTTCGGATTCACTTTGACAATGAAGAACTTCAGGGCTGCCATACCTATTTTTCGGTTAATCTCCGTCTGTTCTTCAGGGGTCAATTCGACCGTTGTCGCCCTTTCCTGAGAGTTAATGGTCGCCTCTTTGATGACTCCCGCCATCAAGTCATCGGCATCAACGATAGTTCCTTCTCTGGATTTCATCCTACCCGTTGTCAGGTTAATCATACCATAGGATAAATGGTACAATCCATCAGCATAAGGTTCGCCCAATCTTTTCAATATCTCGAATAACTTTTTGAAGTGGTCATCCTGCTCATTGGCGACGACATAAATCATTTGGTCGGGATGAAATTCCTCATATCTTCGTCTCGCCGTACCCATATCCTGTGTCAGGTAGAGAGAGGTGCCGTCTTTCCTGAGAATGGTCTTAACACCGAGCTTAGCAT
>JALVDO010000437.1 GCA_027008975.1 Saprospiraceae bacterium
GCGTAGCCCTGACATCTATTTCATTATTGCATTCAAAAAGATATATAGGATGATATTCTTCAGTTACAAAATTTTGGCTTTACATCAAATTGAGAATTGTTGCATAAAATTCAGGACGATACATAATTCGTTTTCCAAATCAAACTTTGTTTTGTTTAAAACTTCTAAAATCTTAAATCAGCTTGCCCTGCCTGCCCGTATGGGCCCCGTACAGGGATAGGGTTAATCGGCGTTCGCCTGCCCGCCACGTACGTGGATAGGGATATTCAATTTTTTATTGATAACTCCCCCTTGTTTTAGCAAGCATAGCAGATAGGCTACGGCAGGGACTATTTCCAAAATGTTTAGTACAATGATTAATTTACCTTAATATTGTCAATGATTAACCACTACTTTCTCATAAAAATCACCCTTTTCTGTCGATACCCACAGGTAATATAGTCCATTCGGAACCCTGCTTACATCAACATAATAGGAGTCAGTCGAAAGCATCACATTTCCCGCAAGGGAAAATAATTTCAAGGTCTCCACCTTCAAACCATCAGAGGTAACGCTAATAATTCCACTAGCGGGATTTGGGAAGATTTCCACCTTATCTTTGAAGGAATAATCTTCCACCGCAACAAGGCAATCCACTTCTTCAAATTTCAGCAGTCCCACTTCATTATCCTGATAACAACGGATGCCTATCTCCCGCTCAAAATCACAAGTTGGTAAAGAATTTGGAGGAAACAGAGTATTCCAGAAGCCAAATTTCTCTACGATTTTAGTATGCGGGGGGGAATGATAAACATCGGGATTCCATTCTTCAGTACTAACATAAACATATTGTACCCTCAAATTAAGGGTATCGACTTGCATATAAGAAATGGAGTCCACACGGATAAAAAGCGAATCAAAGTATTCGTAGTCAATTAAAAAAGCAGGGGTAGGTACCACCCATTCATCACCTTCTTCAGCACCAAAATCAATAATCAAATCAAAGTTTTCCGTCTCTATGTTGTACAAAAAGACAGAGTCATTTTGTTGATGAATATAATACGCACCCTCATCTCCATAGCAGGTCCATTGGTTTTTATTGACAATCCGGCAACTTTTATCCTGAATAATAGTATCTCCGACACTTTCAAAAACGGATATCATGCCCCATCCGGCAAATTCTACCGTAGGAATATACCAAGTAGCTCCCACCGGGGCAAATTCCTGTGCAGAAAGTGAGGGAAGTAAAAATAAAAATCCTAAAAAAAACGACAATTTATTGTTCATAACTTTTTTATTTTGATTACAAAACACTTCTTCACAGCAATTCCCCATGTGGAAAATTGTTTGATATTTTGTGCGACCCTCGCTGAGGTCGAAATGGCATAAATCGCTATTTTCTAACAAAGTTTGACCACGGAGTGGTCATTTCAACGACAAATGTCCCAAAATGACCTCATAGAGGTCAAACTTTGCTAGCCAAATTTATCGAAAAACGCTTCTCGACCCCAGCGGGGTCGCACAATAACGATCTTAAATCCTGAATGTAGTCACATTTTCTGATTTAAGTCATAAGGGGGCAAGTATTTACTATCTTTTATTCAACAACCAACACTTCTCCCGTCATCGACTTCGTCTTGGTTTGCACCTGTAAAAAATAGACCCCGGCGGCGATATCCCCCACTGAAATACTATGGTAAGAAATGCCTTTTTGTGCCGTACCTTCTCCGCTTTTCACCCGATGGCCACTGGTATTGAGGAGCTGCCAGCTGTAGGCAGACGCATTCGGGATGGTAATGGAAAAGTCAAATTGCCCATTGACCGGATTGGGCATTATTTGGAGCAACTGTCCGGCATTACCAATATCTTCGGGGTAGATTCGATTGATATAGCTGCGCTCTTTTGCGCTAAGCAGGTGGTCGTCCAGTTCTCCCCCGTTCATTAATACATTGAGTTTCATATAGCCGCTCTCGGCATAAGCTCCTATTTTGTTAATGGTCGCCAACGGTCCGAAAGTGAGACGACTACCCCTTGGCAATTCCACCCAGGTCTGGTCAGTTGGTCTTCCATGATGATCAGGGAGGCGCAACTCGTTGTTAATCGTCAGCGTACTGTTGGGCTGTAAAACAATGCGCCCGTCAATACCAAGAGCCAATATCCCAACACCATTTTCGCCATAGGTAATATTTCTACCGGACGCAATAGCGAGTTGAGCACCATGAGAAAAGGCAAAGCAACTCTTATTGGATAACAAATTGATGCCTCCCACTCCCGGGAAGAGCGCTACCGGCGTATTGAAGGCAACATCGATAAAGGGAAGACATTCGATTTCATCCGGCAGGAAAAGATTAACCACATTCCGGATGCTGTCGCTACCTTCTACCATCGTCCCCCGGATAGAGGTAAATGGCGCAAAAATTAAATTACCCCAGTAGAGCATAACATTAATGCTCTGCTGCGTAGCAGACGGGAATGCCGGAGCGACCTCGAGATAGGATGTATTGCCGGGCTGTGGATAGGAATCTTCATCGTGAACAACCAAATATCCTCCTCCAAAAGTACCTATAACCTGATCCAAGTCGAAGGTGTAAATTGAATCCCCGTCAAAAGACCACTCAGGGGCGATAATCGTGTCCTGCAATATGCTTGGAGGCTTCCAAGATGGTTCGGCTTCAACACCTCCAAAAGTCACCTTCTGATCGCTGATATCCGGATTCGGATTTATCCTCAGCTCAAATATCACTTCGCGTAGGTAACTGGTATCAAAATACTCCGTTCCGACGCAGATATTATAATAGCCGCTATTGGTAAATACCGATTCGTACATCCTAAGTGCCGTGCCCGTAGAATCTGCATTCGGAATCTCAGTCCCGATTAAAAACCGGGAACACGCCCCATCACTACAGTCATTATCTATCAAAGGGGAGTTTACGATATGAA
>JALVDO010000438.1 GCA_027008975.1 Saprospiraceae bacterium
ATATTAATAATCGCAGTAATACATGGCAAAAGACCATTTGAAGATGTAATAGAAGAACATAAAATTTAATAATAAGTCCCTCAGTGGTCGGCGTTTCTACCGCCGCTGAGTTTAATGTTATAACAAAAACAAAAAGATAAACTTGAAAAATGACCCGTAAACAATTTTTATCACCGTTACGGCAGGAAATGCCACATATTAAAACGCACCAAGAAGACGTTTAGGATTGGTATGTTGAAGGCATGGAATTCTTGCGGAACGGGGAGCTGGAAAGGGCAGAAACGAAATTCAAAGCATTAATATTATCCCAACCGCAACATCACGATGGATATGAAGGGTTAGCTAGGGTTTATTGGGTAAAAGAAAGCTTAAATGAAGCATTATTTTTAATGGAAGAAGTGATCAAATTGGCAGAACATTTTCTGAAAGATGCCAGTCTGGACGTGGAGGTTTTGGAAGAGCTCAAACAGTTCCGGGAGGAGATAAACGGACAAATCCAATCCGGTTCGTAAAGGCGGCACCGTTAAAGTATTGTTGTCATTCATTCTGTCAGCCTCCTGTGTTTTGATTAGTTTCGTTTTGGTCCACAGGAGGCTGATTTTATTTTTCTTTATCTTTCAGAGACAATTAAAGTTACACTACCAAAAATTACACAAAGAATAAGCATAAATGAAAGGAAAGCATATGATAGCGAGGATATGGCATGGGCGAACGAGAGCAAAAGATTATGAAGCATATACAACGTTTTTGAAAGAGAGAGCGATACCTGATTACAGGGGTACGGAGGGATTTATTCGGCTCATTTTTCTCAGAGCGTTGAGAAATGGAGAGGGGCACTTCACGCTGATTACGTTTTGGGAGAATATTGAAGCCATCAAAAAGTTTGCTGGAGAAGAATACGAGAAAGCGAAATATTATCCGGAAGATAAAGACTACCTCCTGGAATTTGAAGAGAGAGTGGAACACTATGAAGTGTTTGCGGAAATGTAGGTGATAGGTAGTAAGGGAAAAGATGTAGTGTGCGAAAAACACTTAAGGTTGTAGCAAGTTAATTGTGTCTCCTCACTCCTGTGGACCGTTTTCTTCTTTTTCTGTTCCAGATAAATGGAGTGATAAAACTCCCAATTCTTTAATCGTCGGGTCATGAAACGCTCGTCCATTACGCATAAAATGGTATAGATATATTTTCTTCTGGCTTGAAAACTGTTCCATGCTTTTTAACCGACGTTTAATTTCTTTGTTAACGCATTCCGGAGCATTGGTGCTATACACAAAAGAACAAATAGAAAAATGGGAATATCCTACATGAGAAGAAATAAATTGTAAATCTTACATCCTTTTTATAGCATATTTTCAAACGTTTGCCTAACTTCCTGCAGCAGTAAATTTAAAAATTTTATACCTTTTTTCATCATTACGATTTCATCGTTTTCAATCCATTTTTTCGTTGGTTTTTTAGGTGAGAAAATTGTATTTCTTTTTGTCTCAGAGTTACCAAAAGATAGGCGCTTTTATTTTTTCTGACGTTGCAACAGCGGATTTAATGGTGGAAAATTCTTTCTTGAGGTAAAACAAAATGTTTATGCTATGGAAGAGGGGGTAATCAATTAAGTACATAATATGAAATTGATTTAGTATCTCTGAGATTCACCGCCATCCGGTGATGTTTATGATTTGATAGTTTACACCGCTAACAGGTGGTAGCGGCTCGTTCCTCGCACATTGTTGTCAACGTCAGAACCTTTTGATTAGCATAATTTTTGAATAAAAGACAGGAGAAACCGGGGCCATGTTCGTTTTTCGTAAAAAACATAGGTTTTATAAGATTGCATTGGGTTTGCTACTGATTTTGGGCGTGATCTCGTTTTTGTCCCATGTTCATTACCGCAATTACAAAGTGCGGCCGGTTCAAACCGAATTGCTCGATAGCAGATTCGATTGGAATGATTTAAACGCCGATGTAGATTTTATGCTGAAAACCTTAGAAGCAGTACATCCCAATCTGTCTGCCCATATTCCTAAGGAAAGTGTTTTTGCCATTAAGAACCTTCTTTTATCCAGAATAAACCGGAAACTAACCCGAACAGAATTTTTCCCGGTCGTGGCGCAGATTGCGGCAACATTTCGGGATGGGCATACGGTTGCTGTTGCCCCAAGAGAAGAAATGGCCCGGTACAGTCGGCAGGGAGGGCAGTGGTTTCCGTTCAGTGTGTTTACCATTACCGAAAATGGTCTGCAGGTGAAACACGTTTTGCAGGAGAACATCCTTATTAAAACCGGAGACTGGATTTTGGCTGTCAATGGCCATCCTGTGGACTCTCTGTTTCGCCTGTTCAGTAGTCTGGTTAGTGCTGAAACACACCATCTCAAAACCTACAGGGTGCGAAGTTTTTTTCAAAGTTATCTCTGGTTGCATGGAATCAATCCACCATACACCCTGCAATGGCGCCGTAATGGTTCGAATGCAATTCAAATCACCACCGTAAAGGGCGTAACGGAAAAAGAAATTCAACAATTCTACCGACAAAAAAGAACAGTCCCGTCTTCAAATGATTACTCATTCCGCTGGTTGGACGGCAATATCGGATATCTGGACTTTCGCAGGATGCGACGTCCTGAAGCGTTTGAAACTTTTCTTGAAGAGACATTTTCTGCCATTCAGCAAAAATCAGCTGCGGGACTCATCATTGATTTGCGAAACAATGGCGGTGGTACATCATCGCTGGGCAATAAGCTGTTGACGTACATTACGGAAAAACCGTATCGTTTGATGGCACGATGGGAATGGAAAATGAGTAAACAAATTAAAAATGGATTAAAAACACGATTTTTACCGACGTGGCTTTGCTGGATACCGGTTCAATATTTATTTGCGGATGGACGCAGAATCTGGGGGACCCCCAATGGTA
>JALVDO010000439.1 GCA_027008975.1 Saprospiraceae bacterium
CACTAACCCTCTCACAGGGGAAGTAACGAGAGGAGAAGGAGAATTTGTCTATGAAGTAGGAACCCGATCAGTGGCTGTTTCAGCCGATAAGATGAATGTGTTTTACATTGGTGTCCCCAACCCGCTAACTGTTTCAGCCTCCGGTGTTAGCTCCAACGATGTTAGAGTGTCAACAAGCGGGCCTATCTCCATCTCAGGTTCTGGTAGCAAGAGGACAGTGACGGCGACCAAGCCGGGAGATGCAACCATCAAGGTGAGTGCGGGTGGCAAAACGCTCGGCAGCTTCCCATTCCGCGTCAAGCGAATTCCCGACCCGGTAGCATCCTTGAATCCTAACAAAAAGGTATCAGGTGGTAAAATCGGAAATGGAGAGTTTAAGGCCTATCGAGGTATTTTCTCCATCTTGGAAAACTTTGACTTTGAGGCAAAGTGCGTGGTTAAGAGTTTTGATTTGGTTTACGTTCCCAAGCGACAGGATCCGGTTGCCTCCAAAAATGCAGGAGCAACTTATAACCAAAAATCTAAGCGATTAATCAAAAAAGCCAAGCCCGGAGACATCTACTACTTCGACAATGTAAAGACAAAATGCCCCGGTGATAAAAGTTCTCGTAAGATCAACACCATGGTATTTAATATAAGATAACATATTTTTTAGTTAAAATGTAATAGTGCGCTTGTTTAATTCGTTAAATGAGTGCACTTTTACAGTTTTTAAGAGAAATCAAACTGCTCTACAAAAAATTACTACATACAAAATTAGAGAAAAATTATGAAGATTACTTTCAAATTGCTTCTATTAAGCATGACTGTATTGTTCTTTGGCACGCCGGAAGCCAAGGCACAAGTTCCCGATAACATCATTCTGGAATCTGACGAGGACACACCCGGTCCGATTGATGACATCGTGGAAAAAAGAACCATGGTAGAAAAACGCGTTCTACCCTATGACCACATCCGTGAAGCAGATATTTTTTGGGAAAAAAGAATTTGGAGAGTAATCGACGTTCGCGAAAAAATGAACCTCAGATTTGCCAATCCCGCTCGCCCGTTCATCAACATCCTGATGGAAGCTGCTGAAAGTGGTGAAATTACTGTCTATAGTGGAGAGAGTGATGACTTCGATCCGGAGACAGCCATCTCACCGGAAGAGGTTTCACAGATTGGTTCTGAAATAGATACCGTAACGACTTTCAACCCCGAAACTTACGAAGAAGAAATTGAAATCGTCCACAACGAACTAAACCCGGAGGACGTCAAGCAATTCCGTCTGAAAGAGATTTGGTTCTTCGATGAGGAGTCTTCGACTATGCAGGTGAGAATACTCGGAATAGCACCACTTCTGGACAAGACCGATGAAGACGGAAACTTCCTTTACAAGTTGCCTATGTTTTGGGTCTATTATCCTGAAGCAAGACCAATTCTCGCAAGAGAGCAGGCTTTTAATGAGGGAAATGATGCCTCGCCTTTGAGTTGGGAAGATATTATGGAGATGCGTTTCTTCTCCAGTTATATCATGAAGGAATCTAATGTCTATGACAGACGATTGGAGGACTACCTGAAAGATGGTGTTGACCTCCTATTAGAAGGTGATAAAATCAAAAATGAAATATTCAACTTTGAGCAAGACCTTTGGTCTTATTAATCGTTGAAACGCTCAATAAAAAAGGGTTTGGCAATTGCCAAACCCTTTTTTATTTTTTATATCTTTGCCAAATGAAGATCGTCGTTAAAACAATAGCAGGACTCGAAAATGTATTGGCGGAAGAGTTAACTAATCTCGGAGCAAAAGACATTAAAATACTCAATAGAGCCGTCCAGATAGAGGGCGACAACAAATTGCTCTATCGAGCTAACTATGAAGCCCGCACTGCCATCCGGGTACTCGTGCCCATTATGACCTTCACTTATCAAAATGAAGAGCAATTCTACAGAAGAATTAAATCCTACGACTGGTCGCAGCACCTCACAGAGAAAGATACCCTTGCTATTGACGGATTTTCAGCCTCCGACAAAATGACGCACTCCAAATACCTCGCCCTAAAAGCAAAGGACGCCATTGTCGATCAATTCCGAGACCGAACGGGAAACAGACCCAACATCAACGTCATATTTCCCACCCTCAAGCTAAATATCCATATCAATCACCTCCACCGATGTACCGTCTCTCTCGACAGCTCCGCCGAATCTCTACATAAGCGAAAATATCGCGTTGCCAATACCGAGGCTCCAATTAGCGAAGCCCTGGCTGCCGGCATGATTCTTCTCTCCGGATGGGATCGACAATCAGACTTCATAGACCCCATGTGCGGCTCCGGTACCATTGCCATCGAAGCTGCTATGATTGCCCATAACATACCCGTACAAAAAACCAGAGATCGATTCGGCTTCTTCAAGTGGCCAAATTTTGACAAAAAACTATGGGAGGGGGTCGTAGACAACGCAAAGAAAAACCAGATAGACTTCCAACACAAAATCTATGCCTCCGATAAAGATTTTCGCGCTCTAAGTGCAGCAAGACACAACATAGAAGAAGCTGGACTAACGGACAAAATAGTGCTCAAAAGAGCTAAGTTTGAAAAACTCCCCGCTCCAGGTGACAAGGGCATCATCATGATGAACCCGCCCTACGACGAACGCCTCGAAGTGGAGGAAGTAGAAGCCTTTTATAGCTTTATTGGCGACGTATTGAAAAAGCACTATACCGGCTACGAAGCATGGATTATCTCCTCCAATATGGAAGCCATGAAAAAAATTGGGCTACGTGCCTCTGCCAAATTCAAGCTATTCAATGGTCCGCTGCCCTGTAAATTCCAAAAGTACGAACTCTACGAAGGGTCAAAAAAGAAAAAGTGGAATTTTGTCCCAGCCGGGGAGAAAGGGAACACCCAGTACGGGGGCGTATGCCCGG
>JALVDO010000440.1 GCA_027008975.1 Saprospiraceae bacterium
CTCACAACGGACAACCTTAAGAATAACACTTCGGTTCTAAATTTTGTAAGTTGTGCGTTTCTTGAAAAAGAAAGAACTGCCGACTTCACCACAACTTTTAGATTGAGAGAAATGATAAAAGACGGAGCGAATAAAGAAGATATTATCTCTTATTTAAATGACAAAAATATTCCGGCAGATGAAATAACTCTTGGTTTGATAGCTGATAGTATTTTGGCAAAACCACCTAAACAAGGTTATTTAACGATATCAAATGCTTTGCAATGGAGATTACAATATACGAGGGTTGTGAATCTGAGTAAAAGTGTGGATGGAATTTCAAAATTAATCGATAAAATAACATAATGAATTGTTTTGAAACATATATCGACCATAGCGTTATATCATTTTTTCAAGAAAACGATAAATTGTTTTCTAATGTAACTGAAGCTAATATAATGATAAAAAGCGCTTGTGGAGTAAATGATTTTTTCAATGTCCAAGATGAATTATTGGCATTAAAAAATAAGATAAAGGACAATTCATACAGGGTTGAAGAACCGAATCGAAGGGCTTATGGTGATTTCCAAACAAATAAAAAATTATCTTCTCAAGTAATAGAATACATTTCCTCCAAACAGATTGATTTTGAATTTGTTTTAGAACCAACTTGTGGTAAGGGTAACTTTATTCTTGCCGCACTAGAGCAGTTTGAAACGATTAAAAAAATAGTTGGAGTAGAAATATATTTACCTTATGTGTGGGAAACCAAGTTTAAAATCTTATCCTATTTTATCGACCATCCGGATAGAAACAAACCAGAGATTAATATTTTTCACGAAAATGCTTTCACTTTCCCCTATAAAGAAATTGCTAAACAAACGCAACATTTCAAAACATTAATCATCGGAAATCCTCCGTGGGTAACCAACTCTGAACTTGGAACAATCAATTCAAACAATCTCCCCAAAAAAACAAATTTTAAAAACCATCGTGGATTTGATGCAATCACCGGTAAAGGAAATTTTGATATAGGAGAATATATCTCTATTCTCATGCTAAAATCTTTTCATAAACACGATGGTTTATTTTCTTTTCTAATAAAAAACTCAGTAGTTAAAAATATTATTAGTGATCAAAAGAAGAACAAATTTAAAATTGCCAATTCTGAAAAACTAAATATTGATTCCAAAAAAGAGTTTAATGTTTCGGTAAATGCTTCCCTTTTCATAACAACGTTAAATTCAAATCCTGAGTCTATCTGCGCTGAGTATGACTTTTATACTCGTCAACATATTACAACCTTTGGTTGGCACAAAAACAAATTTGTTAATTCCATAAAAGATTACCATTTGGCGAATATTATCGACGGTAACTCAATTTTCATCTGGCGTTCCGGAATCAAACACGATTGCTCAAAAATAATGGAATTTATGCCCTCTTCTGACGGGCACTTTATCAATGGTTACAATCTGGCTCTAAATATCGAAGATGACCTTGTATATGGATTATTAAAAAGCTCTGATCTTAAAGAAAGGCAAACGAACCAGTACAGAAAACTAACAATTATAACCCAACGAAAAATAGGACAGGATACCAAATATATTCAGTGGAAGTACCCGTTGACGTATAGCTATTTGAATAACCATAAGGAATACTTTGACAAAAGGAAATCATCTATTTATAAAGGCAAGCCAAGTTTTTCTATCTTTGGGGTGGGCGATTACTCCTTTAAACCCTATAAAGTTGCCATTTCAGGAATGTATAAGACAACCCATTTTACGCTAGTCACAACGGACAAAAAAGGGAAGCCAATCATGCTTGACGACACTTGCTATTTTATAGGTTTTGATGACTATAACAATGCTAGGATTGCTCATTATTTGGCCAATTCTGAATTGGTACAAAGATTTTTAAGATCAATAATTTTTTCAGATTCTAAACGGTCGATTAATAAAGATATACTGATGCGAATTGATTTTGAGGAGGTTTATCGCCAAACTGAATTTGCTCTAATTGAAGGTGAGCTAGATGGAATTACAATTGATGACTGGGTGATTTTTGGAGATTTTTTTTCCAAGACCAATCATGTTAAACAAATGTCGCTATTTTAACTAAAAAGCACTATCACATGAAAAATAAAAAAGGCTACTGGGAAAGAAAATCGCTTTTTGGAAAGATTTCCGACTTAATATTTGTCATCTTTATCATTGCGCTTTTATTCCCGCAGGGGCGAATGGCTATTGGTGGGTTTGTCAATAACATCAAAGCAAAGCTTTCAACGCCGGCAAAATTATCGCACGAAATAAGCCTTGCTCCCGAGGATTACAACTGGGTTTTGACGAATGAAAAAGGCGAGCAAGTCAATTTGCAGGACTACAAAGGAAAAGTCCTATTCGTCAATCTTTGGGCGACCTGGTGTCCGCCCTGTGTTGGAGAGATGCCCGAGATTCAGAAATTATACGATATTTTTAAGAATGATGATAACGTTCGATTTTTTATGATTTCAAACGAAAATACGACAAAAACAAGCCACTTTAAGCAGCAAAATGGCTATACCTTTCCCATTTATACGGCTCGTACCAATCCGCCTGCGGCTTTTGCCACTCGCTCTATTCCCACGACTTTCGTCATCTCAAAATCGGGTAAAATTGTCATCAAAAAAACCGGTGCCGCTAATTGGGGTGGAAAGAAAATGCAGGAGATGATTCGCGATTTTGGCAGATAATGTTTCGAAACGCTTGTTGTAGTCTAGCATTTACAATTTAATATCAGCAATTCTCAATTTGATGTAAAGCCAAAATTTTGTAACTGAAGAATACCATCCCATATATCTTTTTGAATGCAATAATGAAATAGATGTCAGGGCTACGCCCCTTCCATTTTTTATAGCCCATTTAATTACGAAGATTAAGGGGCTAACGCCC
>JALVDO010000441.1 GCA_027008975.1 Saprospiraceae bacterium
AAAAAAAATCGGAATGGACAGCCGGTCTGCCATGTCGAGAATGAGTGATGTAATATGGTCAATCGATTCCAGAAAAGACCGGTTCGAAGACCTCGTTATTAGAATTCAGGAACACGCCGATGATATTCTCCTGCCCCTCAATATACAATATAAAATCAGGCATGCCAATATTGATATGAAGCAAAAAATACCGGGCAGAATCAGACAAGAAATATACTTCATAGCCAAAGAAGTCATCAATAATATCGCCAAGCACTCCAAAGCATCCTTTGCAGAGATTGTATTTATTCGCCAAGAGGGGCTCTTCAAGCTAATCATCAAAGACAATGGCACCGGAAACGCAGAAAGTGCCAGCCCTAAGGGTGGACAGGGATTGAAAAATATCAAAATGCGAGCTGAACGCATTGGTGCCAACTATTCCATCTATAACAAAAACGGCTATGTTGTCTTACTGACAATGAAAAACTTTCTTCAATAACACCTGCCCTGGTAACAGGAAGGAAATGGATGGGGTATCTTCACAATTCCCTACCTCAATCTATCCATTGATTTGACGAGATTTTCATCTTTCTTGATGCTTTTATTTGCTAGAAACACAAAAATGGCGCTCAAGACAGGTAATGCAATCCCCAAGCCTAACTGCGCCTTATGTCCAGCCAACAACGGTTCATCCTGCATATAAAAATAAGCAGCTAATCCCATGCCGCCCAGTAATAACAAAATGGATAACTTGCCGATATTCATCTGAAGTGTCCTGTTTTTAAACAGAAAAATCGCAATGATGGCAAGGGTACCCGCCCCGATAAACAGTCCCATCATGATAGGATTGTCCGCCAAATCAAACACTCCGTCCTTGAATAAGCTAGATGTAGAAACCGCTTCTGCTGTCCCGGCGAAGGGAACGCCAAATAAGCCAAAAACCGCTAAGCCGGCTAGCAATAAATAAATGGATTGAATTCTTTGTATCATATACTAAAAGTGATTTTTCAAAAAGCTACTTTATTAACAACAGCCAAATATAATTTGAGTTTCTGATAAAGTGCAACTTTTTTCAAGGATATTGGTTTTTTAATCCGATTGACTCAATTATCCTGTTCACCTGCTTGAAAAGATGCGAGGTGTTGAGTAATGTTCAAACCGACAGAATGAATGACCTCACGGTGTTTTCCATTAACTGCGATAAGATTAACATGGTAGCTCCCCGGCTGCTCGTAAATATAATTACTCGACTTGCCTGTCAACTCATACCGTTCACCATTGCCCATCTCCAAAAAATAGCGGCTATCGGAACGAAAGTTGGTAATCTCAAAACTCAAAGGAAATCCAACCTCCGGCGTTCCGGTTATTTTCATGGAACGATTGGTGTTTTTTTCATGTGAAGAAGCGTCAAATAATCCATTTTGTGATAAAACAATCTCAAAATCATCCTGGGAGGTTGAAGCACCGTCATTATAATGCATTAGTAAACCAAGCCCTCCAATTAATAGTAAAACAAGCAAAATTGTGTTTTCTGTAATTTGTTTCATAATGTAAAAATGTTTCATAGTGTGTAATAATGTTTCATATGCACCTAGGTGTCGGGCAAAGCAATCCCGAGGCGATGCGGTACGACATCACCAATGCTCAGCATCAAACAGAAAGTGTCAAGTTGAGACAATAAACGTCCCCTTTATCCCTCTGCAGGGAGTATTCCATCTGTTTGATAAAAATTCGTGAAAGATTAGAAAAGTGGGCGTGTTATCCCCACGCCACTAACTAACCACTGGAAAAGGAGGAAAAAGGCATTCTGTAAAAATGTTTCATAGTGTGATTAAATACTATCAGGTATCCGCTAGAAAACAAAAAATATCCTCTACCATCAAAATCCCGATGATGTTAAAAAATAATATCCAGACGAAAATTATATAGTGTTTCGCATAATCGTCCGAACGATACAAAATGGTATGAAAAATTTATAGACAGACATCAACGGACGGTCGTCCGAAGGTCAAAAGCCCTAAGCCAATACAAGCGTAAAATTGGAAGTGTTTGAACCGGGTGAGCAATGGTTCATATTATAATTAATGCAAATATATAATTTATATTTGAATTTTTCATAATATGTAGCAATTTTTTTCCAATTTTTTTTCTCAAGCATTCTTACATTACAATAAAGCAAAATGCGTGCCAATTTTATTAATAGCTGATTACATGTTGTATTTTTTTGTAATATCTATATGCGTGCACTCCTGGCAATTATTCACCGTCCCGGTTAAAAGCAATTTAATTTTCTGGCAGGTTAAAATTATTGGAAACCTACGGCAGTCGATTTTGCAGATGTTTTTGCGAAGGCTAAAACAAAAAAAGAGCAAGCAGTTACGATAAATTTAATTATCTTAGCGCAACGAAAAAAAACAACCGGTTATGAGAAAAATATTTTATCTCGCATCAATATTGCTTTATAGTTGTCAGGCGCCCAAGTTAATCAGCTATGACTTCCCTAAACCGGTTAACACAAGTGATCACCGGATTACTCTGCAAGAAAAAAGGTCTTACCACATTGGCGAATTGATTATTGATAATCAGTTCGATGGCGCAAGAGTAAGTGATTTTTATCTGGATACATCCGGCTATCATCTGCTCATTGAGCCCGAAAATCATCCTATCAATCCCAGCCCTTGGTATGGGTTTCGCATCCAGTCGGCAACTTTAGACACAGCAACTATCCTTCTGGAATATCACTATGCAAAACACCGGTACCCTCCAAAGTGGAGCGAAGATGGTAAAAGTTGGCGATTATTGGACAGCACACTGATTATGGCTATCAATGACAGCGTCATCCGCCTTACACTACCTTTAATTCCCAATAAAAAAACATGGATTGCGGCTCAGGAAATCGAAAACTCTACTTCCGTGAAATCGTGG
>JALVDO010000442.1 GCA_027008975.1 Saprospiraceae bacterium
TTCTGTGCTCCGTCCGGCTGTAAATGAGATAGGTCTTTGACTTATCAAGCCGAGCGATTTCATCTTCAAAAGAGGGGTCGAAAAAATCCATATTTTTGGCACCGGCAATATGTCCCTCTTTATATTCACGCGGGGTATTGACGTCTATTAATACTCCCTCCTTTTTGTCAATCAAATCCTTGAATGTCTTTGCATCGACGGTTTTGAATATAATATCCGGAACACCGGCTGCTTTAGTCTTTGAATTATTCGGCGCCTCATTACATCCGACAAAAGAAAACAAAAGAAAAAATACCGATGGAAAAACGAATACTCTTATCATAGTTATTTTACTTGCTCAATTTTTCTCCGGCACTTGTCCACGCCATCACGCCACCTGAAAGGTTGTAAATCTTGGAAAAGCCGGCTGCGCGCATTTGCTCCAACGCCTTCCCACTTCGGTGTCCTGAGCGGCAATAAAGCATATAGGTCTTTGACTTATCCAACTTTGCTATTTTATCGGCAAAGGATGGATCTAAAACGTTAATGTTTTTGGCTCCCTGAATATGTCCGGATTGAAATTCCTGAGGAGTGCGAACATCGATTAACTCTCCTGCATTTTTTTTGATTAGGTCACTAAACATCTTCACATCGACATTCTTATAAAAAGAAGCAACTTGCTCGCTTGCCGTCGTTTCACCTTTGACTTTTGCTGCTGCCGATTGAGAATTACAAGCATTCACAGACAGTATTAATGCAAAGAATGGTATTAACAAATAAACTTTGATCATAATTAAGTACTTTTTGAATCTATTTAAAAATGATGCAAAAGTAATAGGAGTAGGAAACGAAGTCTGTAATTTAAATCACGTATTATTTGTCTATACCCTATGCCCCGAGATAATTCTTCAACAACTTGCTGCGGTTAGCACCGCGAAGTTTGTTAATTGCTTTATCTTTAATCTGGCGGACGCGCTCGCGTGTCAGTTCGAATCTAGTACCAATATCCTCCAAAGACATCGGATGCTCGATACCAATACCAAAGTATAGTTTGATAACATCCTTCTGTCTATCCGTCAAAGTGGAAAGTGAGCGATCTATTTCTCTTCGCAAGGATTCCAGATACTCCAATTCCTGATCGGTCTTGGGTGTTGCGCTATTTTCCAATACGTCCAATAGTGAATTATCCTCTCCATCTACAAAAGGAGCATCCATTGACACGTGGCGAGCGGCAACAGAAAGCGTCATCTCAATCTCCTGAGAAGGGACTTCCAGCATTTTCGCCAATTCATCTGCTGAAGGCTCTCGTTCGTACTCCTGCTCCAATTCGGAGAAGGCTCTATTTATTTTGTTCAAAGACCCCACTTTATTCAGTGGCAAGCGGACAATTCTGGATTGCTCTGCCAACGCCTGAAGAATAGATTGCCTAATCCACCATACGGCATAAGAGATAAACTTAAATCCACGCGTTTCATCAAATCGCTGAGCGGCTTTTATCAAACCTAAATTACCTTCATTAATCAAATCACTCAGGGAAAGCCCTTGATTTTGGTATTGTTTGGAAACGGAAACAACAAATCTCAAATTGGACTTGGTTAGTTTTTCCAAAGCAGCCTGATCACCCTGCTTGATACGCTTCGCCAGCTCTACCTCTTCTTCAGGGGTCAATAAATCTACTTTTCCTATTTCCTGTAAATATTTTTCAAGGGATTGACTTTCTCTATTGGTAATAGACTTAGTAATCTTTAGTTGTCTCATAAAAGATTTCTACTTTTTATATGAATGTTTGTGAAAAAGGATAACAACCGAGGATGGAGATTGTTGATAAACCTGCTTAGAATTCAATGAGTGTGAATTATTTTTCTGAAATGTGTCCTGCATCTGCAATAGCCTCGATTAGTACTTCTATAATATAATACTTTTGCAAAAGTACTGGAAATATAGGAGTTTGTCAAGGGATAGAGTAAAGTTTTGGTCTCCGGAATAGCTCATTCACCCTTTGCCGTTAGCTTTTCAAAAAGCACTTTTGCTACCCTGTCACTCAACATCTGGTGGCTGCTATCCAGCCTTAGCAGTTCGAATCCGGTTTTACCGTTGAAAACCCGCTGTATAGCGCCCTCGTCAATTACTTTGTCCCTTTTACCTAGGAGAATGAGTACCCGTATTTGTTTTTTTTGTACAAAATCAATAACCCTTTGAATATTTACAGGGAAGGAGGCTAAAGCATACCAAGTGAAAAACAAGCGATTGCGCTTTTCAGGCTCCCGTAGGTGTGCTTTAAAATAACGGATAAAAAAACTATGGAGTACCCCTAATTTGGTCAGAAATGAAGTGGAGGAAATCAACCAACCCGGCCTTTGAATGACTTTGTAGAAAAACTTCCTCCCCACTAACGGCATTGGAAACACACTGCTCATACCCCGAACCTTCACCCCTCCCGGTGCCAACAGCAGCACACGCTCAGGGGGAACTTCCAATAAAGGCAGGGTGGATAAAATAATCGTCCCACCGAGGCTAAATCCCAATAAATCGTAGGAAAGACAACCACTTTTTATCAAAATACTCGTGATTATCTCCTGAATATCGGAAGGCGCATATTCATTTTTTGACCAAATGGTCTTGCCATGAAAGGGTAAATCAATGGCAAAAATGGTATAATCCTCCCCAAGGTATTTACCGAAAGGCGAGAGCATCTCCGCATTATCGGCAAAGCCGTGGAAGGCAATTAATATTTGAGTGCCCCTGCCAAACTTCAAATAATGGACTTTCCCGTTTTTTGCATCCAAAAAAGTTGCCATATTAATTATTATTTTTCATTTTTGTATGGCTTCTCTCAATGCCCACTGATCGCTTTTCAAGTATAACAACTTAATGGCCTCTTCCTGATAATGCCACTCCGGTTGATGGTCATCTTCTGTTT
>JALVDO010000443.1 GCA_027008975.1 Saprospiraceae bacterium
ATCTGCCATCGTGGCTGTTGCCAAAAACAACGTCATTGGGAAAGATAACGACATTCCCTGGCGGCTGTCGTCCGATTTGAAGTATTTCAAAAAGACGACGCTGAACCATCATATTATTTCCGGTCGGAATAATTTCTTTTCTATCGGGCGGCCGCTTCCCAAACGGACGAACATCATTATTTCGCGTGATCCTTTTTTCGCGGTAAGTGGTTGCCTCGTTGCTCATTCTGTGGAGGAAGCCCTTCGGTTAGCGTACCAAAACGGGGAAGAAGAAGCATTTATCATTGGTGGTGGAAAGATATACGAATTGAGTCAATCTTATTGGGATAAGCTCTATTTAACGGAAGTACACGCAGAAATTGACGGAGATACCTTTTTTCCCACCATAAATCAGGAGAACTGGACGTTACTATCTGAAGAGCACCATACTGCCGATGAGAAAAATGAATTTGATTACACCTTCAAGGTCTATCAACGAATAAAAATTGATGAAGAAACTATTTAATATTCTACATACTATGATTTATAAACTCACAAAGCCTTTCCTGTTAATGGGATTTGTTTTATTTGCCTTCTCCGCCTGTCAATTGGACGAATTACCGGATAATTATCAGCCGGAGTTTGCCTTTCCACTTGCGCAGGTCTCTTTCAAGATGAAGGATGCGCTGACCCAATTCAAGGATAGCTCCATTCTGTTTATTGATAGCGAGGGGCTTATTCATTTGAAATATGCAGGCGATGTTTTGACTAAAACGACCGAGGATGTTTTTGCAAGTATCAACGCGGCACTGGGGCAGGACATTCCCATTCCTTTGGATATGGATACTACTGCCTTACCGGCAACCTTCCCAAATGGGCTGAACGTCGAACGAATGGATTTGAAAACCGGGACTTTTTACTATATTCTGCAAAGCAAAAATCCACTTCCCGTGCACGCCGAAATTACAGTTTTGAGTCTGGTGAAAGATGGGGTGCCATTGACATACAGTGTTGATGTCGCAGCATGGGAGTCGGGCGGACCCGTCACGGCAACTAATTTGCTCTTCCCAACGGATTTGAATGGTTATTCTATCGTTCCCAATGATGATGGAGAAATAGTCGTTGCCAAGAACATTGTCGACTCCAACGGAGATCCCGTCAATTTGGAATTACAGGCGGTTGTTATGCAAAATTTGGCTTATTCCTACGCCGAAGGTTATCTAGGAAACTTTGGTTACGATCAGGGGCGAGACACGATTGATATCGACTTCTTTGACAGTTGGGTACAGGGTAATGTTTATTTTCAGGATCCGAAGATTACCATCTTGTTTGAAAATTCCTTTGGCATTCCCACGCGTTCTATTATTAATGTTTTTCAGGTGCAGACCGTGACAGGGGAAGTGTTGCCGCTGGAAAGTGATTTTGTCACAGAGGGTATTGATTTTCCCTATCCTTCCTTTGATGAAAAAGGGGAGGTCAAGCGGTTGGCTTTTGAGTTTAATAAAGATAATTCCAATATCGCAGAAATACTCGGTGCCGGTCCCATAGCACTTGATTATGACGTCGATGCGCTGACTAATCCGGACAACGATACCAGTATCACAGGCTTTGTGACGGACAGTAGCTACTATAAAGTGCAGGTGCAGGTCGATCTCCCCCTTTACGGAAAGGTGCTCGATTTTCTTGCCCGCGACACTTTTGAGCTTCATGTCGCTTCCCTCGAAAACGCATTGGAGGGAGAGTTGAAAATCGTTACAAATAACGAAATCCCCCTCGGAGCAGCAATACAGGGTTATTTTATTGATGAGCAGGGCGCGAAGCTGGATTCTCTATTTGATGCACCCGCCGATGTAATCGCACCTGCCGAGGTAGATAGTGAAGGTTTGCCCCAGTCGGCCAAACAACAATCGACTTTTGTTACGCTTGATTCCGATAAATTAAGTGCCATGAAGGCGGCGTCCAAGTTGGTGATTACCGCTTCCTTTTTTACATCAGAACAGGGTAGCGTGCCAGCAAAGATTACGAATACTCAGAGTCTTTCCATTCGCATGGGAATGCGGATGACGGTACAGAAATGATGCGGATTCGGATTGGTAAGCTACCGAAGCATGAGGTAGATTGCCAAGCCGAATTTAGTTACAAAAAAAATTATAAACAGATGAAGAAAGTAGTATTGTTTTTTACCCTCTTGTTTTTTGCGGGAATATCGCTTGCGCAACAGGAATACGGAGTACACTTTATGAATGGTACCTGGCAGGCAACAATGACTAATCCTGCACAATTACCAACAAACAAAATCACTATTTCACTGCCTGAGTTTTATGGTAATTTGGGTATTTCGAATATTACCTATAACGATATTTTTGATGCGCAGGGTAGTGCTGATTTTGATAATGCGATTTCCCAATTGGATGAGCATAATTACTTTCGCACCAATTTGGCATTTCAAACTTTCGGGATTGGCATCCGAACAAAGCGCCTTTTCTTTTCCCTGAATCACGAAATCCGGTCGAACACCAGCGTCAATTATCCCAAGGAGTTAGCGCAGTTGATTTGGCAGGGGAATGCACAGTTTATTGGGCGACAAATTGCTTTTGAGCCGAATATGGAATTCCGAAACTGGCATCAGATTGCCATTGGTGTAGGCTTGCAATTGAGTGACAATATCACGCTTGGCGCACGGCTGAAAACGCTAAGTGGTATCGTGGATTTGTCTAACGATAGGGATGGCTATTTACATTTGACGACCTCCGAGGATATCTATCAGTTGTCGGTTGATGCGGATTATGTGTTGCGTACTTCGGGGGCGTTGGACTTTGCGGATATTTCCAATTACAACTTTAGCTATACGGGTATCGACTTTAATTCTTTTGATAAATTATTCAAAAACAATCCGGGATTTGCTATCGATTTGGGAGCC
>JALVDO010000444.1 GCA_027008975.1 Saprospiraceae bacterium
TAAAATGTTGATTATTAGCGTCGGCTATGCTGCCTGCCACTGGTGTCACGTCATGGAGCACGAGTCATTTGAGGATACTATTGTTGCCAAAATGATGAACGACAACTTCGTCGCTATCAAGGTGGATAGGGAAGAGCGCCCTGATATCGACGACGTATATATGACGGCTTGCCAGATGTCCGGTGGAGGGAGTTGTGGATGGCCGCTCAACGTCTTTGCATTACCCGATGGTCGTCCGGTATGGGCGGGCACCTACTTTCCCAGGGCGCAATGGATGAAAATTTTGAAAACTTTTGCAGATAAATATCAAAACAATCCCGAAGAGTTGGAACAATACGCCAGTCAGTTGACAACGGGTATCCAGACCGCTGAATTGATTCCCAAAAGGGAAGGCGAATTCGATTTTACGCAGGAAAAATTAGATGGTGTTTTTGAAAATTTCATCAGCGCGATCGACTTCAAATGGGGTGGGCGAAAGGGCGCACCAAAATTCCCTATGCCGACCAACTATGACTTCCTGCTGCGTTATTACCATCAGACTCAAAATACCCGAGCCTTCGAAGCCGTCGATCTGACATTGACCAAGATGGCATGGGGCGGCATTTACGACCAAATAGGTGGAGGGTTCGCCCGCTACTCAACTGATGGGCAATGGAAAGTTCCTCACTTTGAGAAAATGCTCTACGACAATGGGCAACTGATGAGCCTCTACTCACAGATGTACAGCGTCACCAAAAATCCCATGTATAAGGAAGTTGTCGAGCAGTCTCTTGCTTTCGTCCAGCGGGAGTTATCCGACCCGAGCGGTGGCTTTTATTCCTCCCTCGATGCCGATAGCGATGGTGAAGAAGGCAAATACTACGTTTGGAAGAAGAGCGAAATTGACTCCATCCTCAATGATGAAAAAGCCGCTGAAATATTTGATGATTATTATCAGGTGACCAAGCGCGGCAATTGGGAGCGTGGCGAAAATATTCTCTATCGACGCAGCTACGAAGCAGACCTCGCTAAAAAATACAACCTGTCAGTTGAAGCATTGCACGGTCTTATTAAAGAAGCAGGCAAGAAGCTGTTGGCAGCCCGCGAAAGTCGTGTACACCCCGGTCTGGATGATAAAATACTCACTGCCTGGAACGCGCTGATGCTTCGTGGATTCGCTGATGCCTACAAGGCGCTTGGGGAGGAAAAATACCGCGATATTGCCATTAAAAACGGGGTGTTTATCAGCACTAAGGCAATGGACAAGGACTTTCGGCTCAACCGTAATTACAAGGATGGAAAGTCTTCAATCAACGCCTTTCTCGATGATTACGCACTTACCATTCAGGCATTTATCGACTTGTACGAAATTACCTTTGATGAATCCTGGTTGCGAAAAGCCGAGGGATTGACGGAATATGCCATCCGGCATTTTTACAATAAGGAGAATGCTTTTTTCAATTACACCTCTGATGTCGATCCCGATCTGATTGCTAAGAAACAAGAGCTGAGTGATAATGTTATTCCCGGCTCCAATTCGAGCATGGCGCGTGCATTGTTCACGCTTGGGCATTACCTTTATAAGGATAATTACATTCAGATGGCAGGGCAAATGCTCCACAATGTAGAGCCGAATATCGTCGGCAACGGGCAACCTACTTTTTTTTCCAACTGGTGCATCCTGATGGAACAAATGGCCAATACTCCTTATGAAGTCGCAATTGTCGGTCTCGACTTTGATAAAAAACGAGCTGAAATGGAACGCCATTACCTGCCCAATGCTGTCTTCCTTGGCGGAAAAGACGAAGGCACGCTTGAGTTGCTAAAAGATAAATTGCAGGAAGGAGAGACGACTATTTACGTCTGCCAAAATAAAGTTTGTAAATTGCCGGTTACAGAACCGGAGGAGGCTTTGAAGTTGATGAAATAGCGATTGAGATGAACATATTAGATAAAATACAGGAAAAATACATTCAGGAGTTTACACAAAACATTCCCCTAGATGAGTTTTTGTTAAATATCGTCGTGACGGCGGTTTTGGTGGGAATACTACGCTTATTTTACATCAAATATGCCCAAACGGTCAATAACCGGCGGCGTTTTTCTATCAATTTCCTACCCTTGGCGCTGGGTACTTTGCTCATTATTATGATTGTAAAATCCTCTATCGCCCTCTCCCTTGGTTTGGTGGGCGCCTTGTCTATCGTCCGCTATCGGGCAGCAATTAAGGAGCCGGAGGAGTTGACTTATTTATTTATCGCCATCGGTCTTGGGCTGGCGGGGGGAGCCAACCAGCCCGTACTCGCCATCGTTGCTTTTACGGTGATACTATTACTTTTGTTATTGGGCAAATTACTGTCAGGACAAGCCGCCCTGAAAAAAGAATCCGGCGTATTAATTAACATTTCTACCGATTCGGACGATTTGGAGCAAATCTCGAAGATAATGACAAGCACGCTAAAGGTAGTCGAGCTCCGCCGAATGGACACACTCGACAAGGGGCTGGAATTGAGCTTTTCGGGCGAAATAACAGATTTGCAACAACTCAACGAGATGAAAAAGCAAATTACGGCACTCTCGCCCAAGACAAAACTGACAGTTATTAATCAGCCCCATATCGCCCTATGATACTTTCGCATAAGCACGGTAATCGAGGTGGCAAAAGGGAAGACTGGTTATTGTTTCTAGGCTTGGCAATACTATTGAGTAGTTCCCTGTGGTTCCTCTTTGGCAAGGGGCATCATCAATCAATAATCCCTGCCGATGCCCTCTATTATTGCGGTATGGAGCAGCTCGAAAACGGGCAATTCGTCAACAACGGGCATTATTTTGCCAATGGTAATCTGCAAAGCGAAGAGCATGCGCATAGTGGTCGTTTTTCCTGTAAAGTCCCCATTGGAAGTGGTATTCAGTAC
>JALVDO010000445.1 GCA_027008975.1 Saprospiraceae bacterium
CCCATACAGTTAAAATCGGTCGGTGATACAAAGTGTTTCGAGCGATTGACGGGCAGTAATTCGGCAGCCAAATAAGTATGTTTGCCATCATCGACAATAAATCTGGTCTCATCATCGGTAAACTTGGTCAATGCTTCAAAAAAGAAACCGGGAGAGACCTTGTTAGACAGCGGTTTATTTTTCCATGTTTTAAAATATCTTTCTTTTTCTTCTTTGATTAGTTTTGCTAAAGCGGAAGAATCCTTTGCCTTGTTATCGGTGAGGACTTCCAATTCTTCTGCCAATAATTTCAGGGCTTCGGTAGCGTCTGCTTCCATACTTATTTTGGAGGGATAATTTTTGTCAAAAACGTTGGGATTAATATCAATATGAATTAAATTTTCAGGAACTGTTACCCCAAAACTACCCGTACCAATTTCCGAAAAACGAACACCAACAGCCAATAGGGCATCACAATTTTTGAATGCTTTTTGTGATGCGGGGACTGAGTTTGGTCCGAATCCAAAGCCTGTGTGCAATGGATGAGAAGCCGGAAAAGAGGCTTTTCCCTGTAGAGTTGTCGCCACGGGAGCACCCAATAGTTTTGAAATCTTCTTTGTGTATTTCGTGGACTCCGCAGCACCCCAGCCGACATAAATCCCGGCTTTGTTTGCTTGAGAAAGTAATTTGGCGGCTTCTTTTATTTTTTGTCGGTTAACACCGGGGTTTTGATAATTTTTGGTGTAAGGCGGGAGCTGTTCTACACTGCCTTCAAACATTTGAATTTCCACGGGAATCTCTATAAAAACAGGGCCGGGTTCTCCGGATATAGCAATATCATAAGCTTTATAAATAGTCGGAACAATATCACTATGTGATTCAATTCTGAAATAGGCTTTGGTGATTTCGTTAACCAAATTTTCCTGGTTCAGTTGATGTAATTGGTAATGACGACCGCTATCCTGTCTTGTGCCACCGGAAATAATCAGCATCGGAATACCATCTAAAAAAGCTTCACCAATCCCACTCATAGCGTTGGTGGTTCCGGCTGCAGGAACAATCATTACGGCACCAATACTTTTTGAAGTACACGAAACGCCAAGCGCCATAAAAGACGCTCCTCCTTCGTGAGTGACCAAAACGGGCTCAATTTGATTCGAATTATTTAACTCGTCGTACAGTTCGATGTTGTGCACGCCCGGAATTCCGAAGGTGTATTTAACTCCTATTTGTTCTAGCGCATAAACTGCTAATTTGGCACCTGTTTTTTTCATCGGATAGTCTCTTTAATGATTTCAATAACTACAGAGGGTTGTTCTAATGGGATTAAGTGAGCGGTATTCTCTACCGTAATCAATTTACTCCCGGCTACTTCCTTGTGGAATCGTTCACAATCGTTTTTAAAAGTACCGCTTGCCTCTTTACCGGTAATGATCGTGATTTTGTCATCTATGTTTTTGTAATGAGGTGAAATTTTATTTAAATCATCGGTATAATTTACGGATTCTAACGATTTTGAATAAATTACTTTGGGTTGTGACCAAATTTTTTGCCTAATGGCTAAGAATTCATTAACCTTTTGCTGCGGTGTAGAACGGATGTAAGCGGAGAAATCCTTTCTTATTTTATTTTTGGCAATTGTAAAAGAGGCTAAAAAGGCAAATCCCCTTCCAAGCCAGGGAATGGAAACGAGTTTGTAGATATTCTCAGTTGGGAAAGAATATAATGGAGAGTCTATGATGATGTAATCCAAGTTTTTCAATTTTGAGTTTACGGCCATGTGTGCAACGATCGAACCTCCGTACGAATGACCTACCACCAGGGGGGATTCTAAGTCAAGTTGTTTAATTAGTTTTTCGGCTAAAATGGCATTGTCCTTTATATGATACGTATAATCGTTTGCCGAGCTAAGACCGTGTCCTAACCTGTCAAAAACGGTCACTCTATAACTTTCAGAAAGCGTATCGATTATTTCACTCCAATCTTCGATTGAGCCCGGTGTACCGTGGATAAGCAAGATGTCTTTTCCGTTTCCCTTTTGTAAAAATCTAATCCTTTCATTACCGATTTTCAGATAATGGTTTTCCTGAGTTTCGTCGGTGGACAAATTACCAATGTTGGAGTATCCTAAAAAGATTAGGGCGAGTAGTACAATCCCAATAGTTGAAAGACCGTACTTTAGTGTTTTTTTTACCTTTTTTTTATTCATAAACTAATCCTATTTGTTTTTTTTGGTAAATTTAGTAAAAAAATTATTTTGTTTTGATACTTCTATTCGATAAAGCCGGAAAATGTTAATTTTGTGAGGGTAATAAGAGATTAATGGATTTACAAACAAAATACGATTATGTAATCATTGGTTCCGGTTTCGGAGGTTCGGTTTCTGCCTTGCGGCTGTCGGAAAAAGGCTATAAAGTGCTGGTTATTGAAAAAGGGAAATGGTTTAAGGATGAAGATTTTCCGAAAACAAATTGGAATTTAAGGAAATGGTTGTGGTTGCCTGCTTTTCGATTTTTTGGGATTCAAAAACTAACATCTTTTAGGCATATTTCCGCGCTGAGCGGCGTAGGGGTAGGAGGGGGCTCTTTAGTGTATGCCAATACTTTACCGAAACCGAAAAAGCCTTTTTTTAATCATGGTACGTGGGCAAATCTTACCGATTGGGAAACAGAACTCAACCCCTTTTACGACAAAGCGTGGAAAATGCTGGGAGCATGCGAAAATCCCTATTTCGGAGCAAGTGATATGGCATTCAAGGAACTGGCAAAAGAACTCGAATTAGAGGACAAATTCAGCCCCGTAAAAGTTGCTGTTTATTTTGGAGAAAAGGGTGTTACGGTTGACGATCCGTATTTCAACGGGAAAGGACCTTCGAGAACCGGATGCATTCAATGCGGCGCCTGCATGACCGGATG
>JALVDO010000446.1 GCA_027008975.1 Saprospiraceae bacterium
GATTATAAACTGTATCTATTATACAATATTTAGTAACTATTGACAATAGTTGATGTCAATTATATTGATTGAGCTTTTGGATTAGACAAAAAGTTTCTCAGAGGTCTCTTTCTGTTTATTGCATCTTTTACCGGCGTAAGAAGCGATTTCAGCGATCTAGGTGTATCGATAAGAATAATAAACTTCAAATTACCTTCACCTGGAAACTTATGCGTTTCTTCAGGAAGATCTTCCTTTAATTTTTCTCCAACTTTTGTGCTCAACCATATAGCTGACATAATCAAAAGTACATCACTTATTTTTTCTTTAAGAGATTTTACCAAGTAGGTATGGGCCCTCTCCTGTTCATTCGAAGATTGCCAAATTTCAATTCCTTTTAACTCAAGGAAAATCAATTTCCCTTTCTCATTATCCCACCAGCCAATGTCCATCTCTTTGAGACCAATACCCGAAAGCTTTTGATAGTATTTGTTTTCTTGCAAACGGAAACTGGTACGATAAGGGACCGTAACCTTAAAACCAGATTCTATAATCTCTCGCATTTTAAGTCGACTCATTAAGCATCTTCCACAAATCCCGTTCCACATCGCGGTCAAAAAGATCTAAAAAAGTATCCTGAATAGCATTAGGATGTATTTCCAAATACTCATCCGTGGAATGGCATTTAATTTCACCCGTCTTTTCATCTCTGAAAAGCGAATGAAACAATATTTTATCCTTCGCTTTTTTTAAGATGTCTATTTCTTTAAGAATCACATAATCATGAGTTGC
Organism: Saprospiraceae bacterium; assembly: GCA_027008975.1. Lineage (GTDB taxonomy): Bacteria > Bacteroidota > Bacteroidia > Chitinophagales > Saprospiraceae > JALVDO01. The sequence continues at coordinate 772 of JALVDO010000446.1, forward strand.
TAAAAAAACTTGCACCCCTGTCCTTTGTAACTCAAGAAGTATTTCGACCAATGGCCCAAATAGTTTTGGATTAATATTAGTTTCAGGCTCATCCCAAAATAATACAGAGCCCTTCAAGAGAGTTCCATTTTGAATAAGTAGCCATAAGAGGCCTAACTTCCGCATTCCTTCTGCAAGAAGAGTAAATTCGAGATTGCCTTGTTTATTTCTTAGAAAAAATTCCTCATCTTTTATGTTTACTTTTCCCTCAATAATTTTTTGTAAATTGGTAAGAAGTTTTTTTCTCTCCTTATTTACAGGGCCACGCAGCGCAGGGCGATATGCTCTGTCCAAAATATCTGCGTAAACCTCTTCAAAATGTACTTCTCTCTGAGAATAAAGCGAACGGAAACCTGGTGCATTAGAAAGCATTTCTTTAACCGGAATATAGACACTTTCTACAGGTTTTTGTATCCATTCATTTGCCCCAGTAACGGTTGCGGACTTTGATGCAGTTGAATGATTTGTAAATGAAACACGAATTCTTAAATTCGTTCGATATACTTCTATGACACCTCGACTACTACCTTTTTGCCGACGTACAAGACGACCAATAGCTCTTCCATGGGGAAGAAATACACGAATAAGCTTTTCTGCAAAATTAAGATCTGTCTTACTCACATCACAAGCAGCGTATGCCACCTTCATCAAGTGTGTTTTACCAGTCCCATTAGGACCTATAAATACGTTCACTCCCTGACTCGGCTCAATATTAAGCTTTTTGAATGCGGTAAAATTCTCACACTTGATTCGAGTAATTGCCATCTTAAAGCTCCATTTTGGGAGGTGTTGTATCTTTAAAACTTACATCTTTTTTAACGAAAACTTCATAATTGAGAATTGCCTTTCAAAAACAAATTTTAGCAAATATCTCAACTTTTAGAGTTACTTTATAGAGCGTAATTCGTGTTGTTTCAGTGGTCTATGTAAGAATATTATCCCAAAATTGATTTGTTAAAGTTACTAAATACCCCATTTAACAGAAGCCAATTGGTTGATTTTTTTTGATATAAAAATCAACTCCGAAAGTTGAGTCAATAAAAAATCCTGTTAAAACAGGGGTCTTTTCCTGTTTCTGTGCCAGTTTAGTATAATCTCCCAGGCCTCCTGGGCGCTGTCTGCGAGGGTGAAGATGTCAAGATCTCTGGCAGCAATGCTTCCCTCTTCCACCAGGAACTCAAAATCAATGAGCCTGTTCCAGTATCTCCTTCCAACCATGACTATGGGCATGGGCTCCTGCTTGTGGGTCTGGACCAGGGTCAAGGTCTCAAAAAGTTCATCCAGGGTGCCAAAACCGCCAGGATAGACCACAAGGGCCCTAGCCCTGTTGAGAAAGTGCAGTTTTCTCATTGCGAAGTAGTGAAACTGAAAACAGAGCCCAGGAGTTATGTATGGATTTGGATACTGTTCGTGGGGAAGCTGGATGTTAAGACCAATGGACTTTGCCCCAACGTCGTAGGCCCCGCGGTTTGCTGCTTCCATTATCCCTGGTCCCCCTCCTGTCATAAGAATGACCCGGCAGTCCTCCGGTCCCCTTCCGCTCTTTCCCACTAGGCGGCCAAACTCCCTTGCATCATCGTAGTATATGCTCTTTTCAACCATCTTCTCGGCTGTGGCCAGCTTAACAAGAAGCCGGGCCGATTCCCCATCGCGCTTTAGCCTTTTTTGAACGGCCTCCAGTTTCTTAAGGGCCGTCTTCTTTTCCAATATCCTTGCGCTTCCAAAGACCACGATGGTGTGCTCTACGCCAAGTTCCTGAAGCTTTAGCTCCACCTTGAGATAGTCCAGCTGAAGCCTTATCCCCCGGGCCCTTGGAGACTTTATGAAATCAGGATCCTCTTCGGCAAGCCTGTAGCTTGGATCCTCCATTATTCTCCTTACGAGTTCAAGGACCCTGGGCTCTTCCTCCTTGCGCTTTGGCCTTTGCCAGGGAAGTATCTTTTCGTTTTCCTCGTTGTTTGAATTAGTTGGGGATTTTTTTGGCACTGGTATCTCCGCTATCTTCCTTTCTTTTGGCCGGCTTCGGGAGTAAGCCTTATAAGCTCTATTCCTGCCTCCTTTAGCATCTCCTTTGA
>JALVDO010000447.1 GCA_027008975.1 Saprospiraceae bacterium
CCTTTATTTTTTTTGTAGTTCCACTTATTACGAAGATTAAAGGGCTAACGCCCTTGGTAGAGGATATATTTATGTATCGGATGTCCAAATGTTATCAGGGGCGTAGCCCTAATATCTTCGTAACAAGGACTAGCAATGGATTAATTAGGGGCGTAGCCCTGTAATCTTAAACGTAAAGATATGGCAAATGCTCCCATATTACAAGCTTACATTAGGAGGTGGTAAGTAGTTGCGATTTTTATGTAAACGAATAATAGACCAGCCACAACGAATATTAGTTAGCCACACCACCATTCCCTGAATTCCTCTTCTTTTGTGGTATCATTTAAACGAAAAATAAATTTAGCATGAAAAAGACATTCATAATCGTACTTATAGCAGTATTTTATTTTCAGGCAGGAGCAATGACTGAATATTTTGCCGGAGACACTTTGGTTAATTGGGCGAAGGGAGGGTTGAATATTCGTATGGAAGGCGATCTGAGTAGTGAAAAAACAGGATGGATACCCTATGGTGAAAAAGTGAAAGTATTAGAAACAAAATACGGCGTTGAGGAGGATGAATTAGAGATTCAATTAATGCCCGGTTGGGTAGATACGACCTCAGGAATGGCGCATTATCCCGGGTACTACCTGACGGGGAAATGGGTGAAAATCACCTATGGAGATTGCACCGGCTATGTTTTTGATGGTTATTTGTCACGATATGCAGCCCCTGTGTTTGCGGGGAATGGCGATGAATTGGCGCTGGAATCAATTGATGATTTCCTTTGGCATAGTTTTGGAGGAGGTGTCCTGTCTTCTAAAGGCGATGAATCCTTGAATTTGACAAAATACAAGAGTGGAGTCGTTCGGAAATCTGCGCTCAATGATGCCCGCTATACCAAGTATGTCTTTCCTGATTTCTCATTGAATGAAATGATGTTGTTAGTCTGTTATGGCAGCCTATTGAAAGGGGAGCGGGCAGCCCAATGGGGCGTTGTTTTCGATGGGTATTCAGATATTACCCTTGCTCGAAAACTGGTTGTAGTCCCCTCCGTTGACGCTGACTCTGAAGTGCGAATAACGACTTTAAATGGCGTTGTGATACTCGAAATAGAGGAATGGGGGTACTTCCCGGAAAATGCCCACGAATTTACACAGAACATTTTTTGATAGCCGAATAAAATTCACTATCATTGTCATTCTCACAAGGTCAAAACCACACAAATGATATTAAAAACCATTAAATATCCCATCGGATTGCTTCTTTGCTCGATGACTGTTTTGTTGCCGGGACAGCAATACAATTTTATCCGGTATTCGGTACAGGAGGGGATGCCCCAGTCGCAGGTTTTTGCAGCTATGGAGGATGTTGAGGGTTATATTTGGTATGGTACACAAGGCGGTGGAATTGCCCGCTTCGATGGAGTGGAATTCGATGTTTTTACGATGAAGGACGGATTGCCTTCCAATTATATTTCAGATATTATTCAGGATGAGAAGCGACGAATATGGGTGGGTACGAATCGCGGATTGGGGATGTTTGATGGGCGAAAGTGGCAAGTGTTTCACTCTGAAACTAAAAATGATCTGGATATTCATTCCTTATTTTTGAAAAATGATTCTACGATTTGGCTCGGGACGGGAAGGGGGATTTATGCCTTTTCTACCGAACGGAAAATATTGAAAAAACAAACGCTGGATCCCCGATTGGATAAATTGGGTGTTAATGATTTCCTGCAGGGCAAGCATGGGGTTTGGGTCGCTTCCAATTCCGGTGTGTGGCTGGCGGGGAAGTCGGTGAAGAGGTATACCGCCCGGGATGGATTGAGCGGTAGTGTCGTGCAGGCTTTTCTCCGGGATACGACCGGATTGTTGTGGATGGCTTCCTACGATGGAGGTGTCAGCATATTGGATGAAAATAAGTTGCAATTTCTGCCTTTTCATTCCGACGATAAGGCAAAAAAAGCCATGGCGATTTACATGGATGAGAAACGGAATGTTTGGGTTGGAACCCGTGATAAAGGGATTGTGGTATTTCACCCGCAGGATTCCACCTGGAGGGTTATCAACGAAAGTAAAGGGTTACCACACAATCACATTAGGAAAATATTTTGTGATAGCTGGCATAATACCTGGATATGCACTTCCGGAGGAGGTGTTGCGAAATACTTGGGGCAGTTTTTTGTTCAATATACAGCAGGGTCAGGACTTCACGGTAAATATATTTACGCGCTTGCAGAAGGACAGGATGGACTACTTCGTATATCGGCATCTAATAATGGCGTGGCTGTTTTTGATGGGCATTCTTTTCAGAAAATGAAGGCTGATAGCGGATACATTGATGTCAAAAGCAAGGCTTTACTATCGACTCCGGAAGGTCTTTGGGTCGGTACGGAGGGGAAGGGATTGGTCTTGATGGATTCTTCGGGCTACCGCGTTTTTACAGAAAAGGAAGGCTTGACAAGCAACTGGATTCGCAGTTTGGAGCAGGATGATGATGGTAATATTTGGGCTGCGACCTATGCGAAGGGAATCGTTGAAATAATTAAGAGCCATAATGGCAAATACCGGATTATTCGCCATAAAACCGACTTGCCGGCGCTGTATATGTCTTGCCTGAGGAAGTCTCCAAATGGCGAAATATGGTTTGCGACAAAATACGGTGAATTGGGCAAAATCGTCGATGGCAAAGTAGATAAGGTTTACAATCAACGGGATGGTTTGCCCGGTATATTTATCCGCTCCATCTGTTTTGATTCCATTGGGAATATATGGCTAGGGACTGCCGGAAAAGGTATTTATGTGGCCAATGCCGGAGAACTGCCAATTGACTTTCAGCCTCTATCGGCTGACAAGCCACTTTTTTCATCCAATATTTATTCCATGGTGTTTG
>JALVDO010000448.1 GCA_027008975.1 Saprospiraceae bacterium
ACTAACATCCGCTCTGTTGGGATAATATGCAGTTGTTTGCTTCCGAAAGTCTCCAACCATTTGGGAAGCTTTTTGCTGTAAACGGAGGGACTCAAAAAGGCACTTTCGCCACCATTATTAACGGCGGCTATTGCCAGTTTGACATCCTCCTCAAAAGTAGTCAAAGGGATGGTTTTCCTCCCTTCTGCTTTAAAGCGCTGAAGCATTCTATAATGCGAGAACGTCCGCTCCGACGGGTTGCGCAACATCAGTATCAACATGGCGTTGGGCAAATAGCGTTTGAGCGTCTTGGGATTGGCGTAATAAAAGGTATTGACGCTGGCTTCTCCGGTGATGTACTTTACGCCATCCTTTACCTTTCTGTAAATGGTTTCCTCGTACAATTTTTCTTTTTCATCCAACTCTATCCAGCGGAGTGCCACTTTTTTACCGGCTTCGACCTCTGGAAACAGCGATAAATACTTTTTATACCCCAAAGAAATCTTCCATCGAGATTGGGAAAAAAAATTGGGTTCTTTCACTCGACAGGGCAATACATTGGGATGACTGACAAGGTAACGATAAAGGGAAGATGTCCCGCACTTTCGCTCGCCGATGATAAAAAAAGATGGTTTTAATCGCGCCATGAATTTATTAATTTCGCGGTAAAGGTAATATTTCATTTCGATTACTTCCCATATTGTTGGTAATCTCACAATGTGGGTGTAAATTTGCCAACTGAATTTATTATCGAACAATAAAATTTAAAAAATGATACACGCACATTCGGGTCTAAGATGGGTTGTTCTCTTTTTGTTGATTGCAGCAATCGTAACAGCCTACAACAACTCAAAAAAAGGAACACCTTATAGCAAAGATGCCAACAAACTCGGTTTATTTGCGCTCATTGCCACTCACATTCAGCTTTTACTTGGATTGGGACTTTATTTTACAAGCCCTTATGTGAAGTTTGAAAGTGGCGTCATGAAAGACTCAATTTTACGGTTTTATACGGTCGAGCACGCCCTGATGATGGTTATCGCTATTACCCTAATAACCGTTGGCTACAGCAAAACGAAAAAAACGGGTAATTGGAAGAAGCAATTCACGCTTTATCTGTTGGGATTGATTGTAATGCTTTTGGCAATTCCATGGCCGTTTAGAGGTCTGAATGCAGGATGGTTTTAAAGAAAAATTAGTAAATACTTACCTTAACGGAGAACGCGGATGACACGGATTGAACGGATTAGAACGGATTTTTTCCTAGCAGGACAGTTAGATTTTAATCCATACCCCAGTATCCATACGGACTAGCTGGGCAAGCTGGAGGCGCGTGTCCGTATGGGTACCGCCCGGACCTCCCTGCTGCGCAACGGAAGGCAGGTTTTTGTTTTTGCTTACGCAAAAAGGTGAATAAATTTAACTGTATAGTTCCTCAATTATCATTTAATATTATCTTGCTTTGGTCGTCAGACCAAAATAAACCCATGTAAAATGCCGCATTGTTGGTGTAAAATCGGTGTAAATCCGTAACATCTGTGTTATCCGTGTTCCCTTTATCACCAAATTGCAAACATAAAGTATGAGGTAGTAAGTAGTTACAAAAATTAAATCAAAATTGATTGATAAAAGCATATTAAAAGGCTACCTTTGCGGCATTATTTTGCGATATGAATGAATCTGAAAGAACAAAGGCGATTTTATTATTGGAGGATGGTACATTTTTCGAGGGATTTGCCGCCGGAAAAACAGGAACTGTCACCGGTGAGCTGTGCTTCAATACGGGAATGACCGGCTATCAGGAAATATTTACTGACCCTTCTTATTTCGGACAATTATTGGTTATGACCAATGTTCATATCGGAAATTATGGCACCCGAAAAGACGGAGAAATCGAGTCCGAAAGTGTGAAAATCGCCGGATTGATTTGCAAGAATTTTACAGAAGAATTTTCTCGTCAGCAGGCAGACTACTCCATTCAGGAGTACTTTGAAGAGCAGGGAGTCGTCGGCATCACCGGTGTTGACACCAGAGCAATCGTACGTCACATTCGTGAGAAGGGGTCTATGAATGCCATTATTTCCTCTGAAGTAACAGCCGTTAAAGCGCTGGAGAAGCAGCTCAAAAAGACGCCATCTATGGAAGGATTGGAACTCGCCTCTAAGGTGAGTTGTTCTGAACCATATTTTATTGGCGACCCGCACGCGGAGAAAAAGGTAGCCGTTTTGGATATTGGCATAAAAAAGAACATTCTAAAGTGTTTGGCAGACAGAGGTTGTTACCTGAAGGTTTTTCCTGCGAAATCATCTTTTAAGGAGATGTCCGATTGGAATCCAGACGCTTATTTTTTCTCTAATGGTCCCGGCGACCCGGCTGCAATGCCTTATGCAATCACCACGGCAAAAGCCATTATCGATGCAGATAAACCCTTCTTTGGCATCTGCCTTGGGCATCAAATCATCGCAAGTGCCGCGGGCGCAACGACCTACAAGATGGTTAATGGCCACCGGGGCATCAATCATCCCGTTATCAATTTGCAGACTGGCAAATGTGAGATTACAAGTCAGAACCACGGCTTTGGTTTGTCTCAGGAATCCATCGAAGCACTGTCCGATCGCATAGAAGTCACGCATAGCAACTTAAACGACAAAAGCATTGAAGGAATACGACTGAAGGGGAAGCCCGTCTTTTCCGTTCAATACCACCCGGAGGCATCCCCCGGACCACATGATTCACACTATTTATTTGATGATTTCATAGATTTAATGAATAAAAATTAATACTAACCAAAATAAAATACAATGGATAATATCATTGATATTAAGTCAAGAGAAATTCTGGATTCGCGAGGCAATCCTACCGTCGAAGTTGAAGTGCTAACGGAAAGTGGC
>JALVDO010000449.1 GCA_027008975.1 Saprospiraceae bacterium
CGTATCAAAAGCGATGTACGTACCTACATGGATGGCTAATATGGGCTTCAACGAGCAAAATGAGTTCATCGACTTTACTGTCACGAAAGTACCTTTTGACGAAATAGACCCATCTGAAATTAGCCTGACTGATGCCGATTATCAAAAATACGTTGACGAACACGCAGCAACCTACTATCAGGAAGAAGAAACCCGCGTGGTGGACTACGTGACTTTCGACATCATTCCTTCTTCGGCGGATTCCTTAAAAAGCAAATCCGTTGTTGAAAAGCTAATTCCTGAATTCAAATCAACGGAAAGCGATTCCTCTTTTGTCCTTCGCTATGATGGTGTTATTGATGAGGTGTATTACAAAAAATCCGAATTGAGCCCTGTCATCGCCGATACATTGATGACACTCCCCGTGGGAACGGTTTATGGCCCTTACATGGAAGATGGAATGTACAAAATCGTCAAAATTCTTGACAAAAAGATTATTCCCGATTCTGTCAGAGCCAGGCACATTTTGCGTCAGGCATCCACCTTTCAGGAATACGCTCAGGCAAAGAGTACTATAGACAGCCTGAAAAACCTGATTGAAACGGGCGCTGCGACTTTTGATTCTCTCGCAGTCAAGTTTGGTACAGATGCCACCGCATCAAAAGGCGGCGATCTGGGATATACCGCTCAGGGAAGAATGGTTAAGCCGTTTAATGATTTGATATTCTACAAGGCGAAGAAAGGGGAGCTGAACACCGTTGCAACCCAATTTGGATTACACCTGGTTGAAGTCACCGGACAGAAATTTGTTACCAACACAGAAGGTCTGAAGGTTGCCTACATTTCGGAACCAATCGTCCCCTCAAAAGAGACTGAAGATGCTGTCTTTGACAAAGCTTCTCAATTCGTCGCTAAGAATAGAAATATAGAAAATTTCAGAACGGCAGCCAATGAAATGGGATTAAAAATATCCACTTCTAATCCGCTCAAAGCTAACGACTACCAAATTGATGGACTTGGCTCCGGACCGGATGCCAGAAACATCGTCAGGTGGGCATTCCAAAGCAAATTGGGAGAAGTATCGGGCACCGTTTATAGCTTCAAAGACCCCGGATTCCTATACGATAATAAGTTCGTATCGGCAGCATTGGCGCTGATTCAGGAAAAAGGCGTCCCGAATGCCATGAGCATTAAAGACCAAATTCAAACCCTTGTTCTCAATGAAAAAAGAGGCGAAAAGCTCGCCACTGCCATGAAGGGAATGGATATGGAATCTATCGCAGCGAAATACAAAGTGCCAATCGATACAGCCACACACGTTTCGTTCAGCGCTCCTTACGTAGCACAAATTGGTGCCGGAGAGTACAAAGTACAAGGTAAGGCATTTACGCTTGGACAAGACCAGACTTCCGAACCAATTATCGGCAAATCGGGTGTCTTTGTTATCAAGGTTATAAAGAAACCGACAGTCGCAACACCATCTGCAGCTATCCTCCCACAGATACGCCAAACGATATTAAAGAAAGATCGTTCACGAGTACCGGGGCAACTCATCAAAGGATTGCGAAAAAATAGTGATATTGAAGACAATCGAAGTTAAAGGAAAAAGCCCTTCTGCTAAGCAGAGGGGCTTTTTTTTATTGATGCCGCCTTACTAAGACCTCCATAACATCTTCGAGGGACTTCCCCTTAGCCACAAGTAATATCATGTAATGATATAGCAAATCAGCCGCTTCACCGAGGAAGAATTCATCGTTGTCATCTTTGGCTTCAATAACCAACTCAACGGCTTCTTCACCTACTTTTTGAGCTATTTTATTGATGCCCTTTTTGAAAAGTGAAGCGGTATAGGAGGCATTGGACGGATTGTCCTTTCTGTCTTGAATGACCCTTTGTAAATGGCCCAAAAATAGGATTTTATCCGCTTCGTTAACCTCGCCCCAGCAGGTATCCGTATTGAGATGACAGACAGGCCCCGCCGGCTTTACTTGGATGAGGAAGGTATCGTTATCGCAATCCATTTTAATAGATTGAAAATACAAGAAATTGCCGCTTTCTTCGCCTTTTGTCCAAAGCCGTTGCTTTGTGCGACTAAAGAAGCAAACTTTTCCCGTTTCTAAGGTCTTTATAAATGCCGCTTTGTTCATAAAGCCAAGCATGAGTACTTTGTGTGTATCGACATCCTGGATAATTGCCGGTAATAGTCCATTTCCCTTATCAAAATCCTGTTTTAGTTTCGTATCCATATATTTTGTTTTTTTAAAAATCGTTTCAAATCTGATATAGCAATTTCACCAAAGTGAAACACACTGGCAGCAAGAGCCGCGTCGGCCTTTCCCTTGGTGAATGTGTCGGCAAAGTGCTGCCTATTTCCTGCACCGCCGGAAGCGATAACGGGGACATCGACCGTTTCACTAATTTCGGCCAACGTCTCGTTGTCGTAGCCGGCCTTGGTACCATCGTGATCCATTGATGTGTAAAGTATTTCACCGGCTCCGCGGTCTATGGCCTCTTTTATCCAAGGGAGCAAAAAGCGATCGGTAGCCTTTCTTCCCCCACTGACATACACCCGCTTCTGTCCATTTTCCCACCTTGCATCTACCGCGAGCACAACGCATTGGCGACCGAATTTTGCAGCCAATTCGTTAATCAATTCAGGCCTGCGAATAGCAGCAGAGTTGATGGCTACTTTATCGGCTCCATTTCTCAAGACGGTAAAGGCGTCGGCAACAGAGCTTATTCCCCCCCCAACCGTAAAGGGTATATTGATGACGCGTGCCACGTTCCCGACTAGCTTCGCCAGTGTTTTGCGCTTTTCGTGCGTGGCGGTGATGTCGAGAAAGACAAGTTCGTCTGCCCCTCCATCAGAATATTTTTTGGCAAGTTCG
>JALVDO010000450.1 GCA_027008975.1 Saprospiraceae bacterium
ACTGGCTAAGAAAGCGCAGGAGAAGAAGAAGGTCTTGGAGCACCATATCACCAAAATCAAACAGGATATTTATACCCAAAAAGCCAAAAAAGCCGGTAAGTTGAAACCAATCGAGGTGGGCGACCATGTGCGGATTGTCGTTAGTGGTTCCATTGGAGAGGTCGAACGCATTAAGAAAAATAAAGCAATCGTGATGGTCGGCGGACTCACAATGGAGACCGAGTTATTGGACTTGGAGCCTGTTAGTAAACGGGAAGACAAACGCCCAAAGCAGCCCGTCAAAATCCACGCCAGTAGCAAACCCGCAAATGCTGACCAAAAGTTGGATATACGAGGAATGCGTGCCGAAGAAGCCATGCGAATGGTGGAGGCATTTGTCGATCAAAGCCTTATGGCAGATGATGCAGTTATCGAGATACTACACGGAAAAGGAACGGGCGCCTTGCGGCAAATCGTCCGCAATAAATTGAAGGAATACAACGTAAAAATGAAAGTCTATCACCCCAATCGAGAGGATGGAGGTGATGGCATCACTATTGTGGAATTTTTGTGAAAACCATTAAAATATCTCGGTTCCTGCAAAATGGAAACTACCTTCAATAGCGGCATTTTCGTCAGAATCTGAACCGTGTACTGCATTTTCTCCAATACTTGTGGCGTAGAGGGCGCGAATGGTGCCGGGTTTTGCTTCAGCGGGATTTGTGGCTCCAATAAGCTCTCGGAAGTCTTCTACTGCATTGTCTTTTTCGAGAATAGCGGCAACGATGGGTCCGGAAGACATAAATTCTACCAATTCGCCATAAAAAGGACGTTCTTTGTGTACGGCATAAAATTCACCGGCTTTTTCGGCGGAAAGTTTGGTGTATTTCATTGCGACTATTCTGAATCCCGCTTCGTTAATCTTTGCGAGAATTGCACCAATATGCCCGTTTCTTACCGCCCCCGGTTTAATCATTGTGAAGGTTCTGTTACCTGCCATTTTTTATATTTTTAGGTTAAAAATTTCAAAATCGGCGGCAAAGGTAGCTATTCCTTTAAAATCTTGCAATCGAGTTGGCGTTTATTTTGCTAAATCGATTTTTTTTTACGACTTTCGCGTTTTAATTATTGAAAATGAGCAATCCGCAGGATATTAAATCAAAACTTTCCTTCCCGAAGGACGTCGTCATCATTTCTCACCGCAATCCGGACGGTGATGCTATCGGTTCTTCCTTAGGTCTGAAGCATTATTTATTAAAACACGGTCACGCAGTCAAGGTCGTTGTCCCTTCTGATTATCCTGATAATTTCTCTTGGATGCCCGATATCGATAATGTTTTAGTTTTTGATAACGAACCGGAGGAGGTGAAAGATGCCATAGTGAAGTCTGAAATTGTTTTCTGTCTCGACTTTAATGCATTAGACAGGATAGACAAGGTAGGAGATATTCTGATGGAACATAAAAAGGCATACATTGCCATGATTGATCACCACTTAGAGCCGGAGCATTTTGCCGATTATCTTTTGTCGGATACTACTGCGAGTTCCACCTGCGAGTTAGTCTTTGACTTTATTACGGATATCCTGAATGACAAAGAGACGATAGACAAAAAAATAGGGGAGTGCCTCTTCGCCGGAATATTGACTGATACGGGCTCATTCAAATACAGTACCTCTTCCAAGTTGTTTCGGATTGTAGCGGATTTGTTAGATGTAGGTGTTAATGATTACTTACTTCAGGATTTGATTTTCAATAGTATGACCGAAAAGCAATTGAGGCTGTTGGGGCATGCTTTGTATAACCGGATGGAGGTAATTGATGAGTACCATACCGCTATCATCGCCTTGACAAAAGATGACTACCTCAATTTTGACATCCAAAGAGGAGATACGGAAGGGATTGTAAATTTTCTATTAAAAATGCCCAATATCAAAATGGCGGCATTTATTACCCAGCAACCTAAAATAATAAAATTGTCTTTGCGTTCCAAAGGGGATTTTAGCGTGCAGGAGATTGCGTCTAAGTACTTTAAAGGGGGCGGGCATAAAAATGCATCCGGTGGATATTCCTATCAAAGTCTTCCTGCGGTTATTGAAAAATTCAAACAGGCAATGCGTGAAAATAAGCACGCTTTAATTGCGACGACATTGTCTTAATTAGTCTTATTATTTAAATATAAAAATAGTTGAAATGAAATTTAATTTTCGAATGATTTTAATGCTGTTGCTTGCGGGAAGTATTGCCACTTCTTGTAATAATACCGGAGCCAACAGCGGTAATGCCGGAACGACTCACAAGACGGAGAGTGGAATGGAGTACTTGACCTATAAGGAGTTGAGCACCGAAACACCAAAACCCGGTGATTATGTTTTCTTCCACGTGCAAATGCGAAATGACTCTGCTGTTTTGGACGGTAGCCGTATTCGGGGGGGACAACAGCCGCGAATACAAATTCCGGTTGAAGACGTTCCCGGACGCCGTGTCTCTCCTGTAGAGGAGGTCTTGAAGGTAATGGGGGTTGGGGATAGTGTTACCCTTTTGGTACATTTGGATACGGTTCCGGTTAATCAACGACCTCCTGGTTTTGCTGATAACGATTTGATGTACTACGACATCATTTGTACCGATATTCAATCACAAGCTGATTATGAGGCAAAATTGGAGGCAGAGCGTCAGGAGCAGGCTGCAAAGACCTCCGAATTGCAAAAGCAATTGCCGGCTATCAAAGAGACAATTGCAAAGGATATAGCTGCATATAAAGCCGGGTCAGCTAATTTGCAGAAGACAGCTTCGGGATTGAAGTACATGATTCTTGAAGAGGGTACCGGACCACAGGCAGCACCGGGAAAGGTGGTTTCTGTACATTATTACGGTTCTCTTTTGGAT
>JALVDO010000451.1 GCA_027008975.1 Saprospiraceae bacterium
AAAAACTTCCCGCAAGCGATAGACTGGTTTAAAAAAGAGGTAGAAAAATATCCGGATAATGAACTCGCCTGGATGGGCCTAATGCAGGCTTACACCAATACAGGTAATCCAACGGAAGCAGCCAATGCCGGTGAAAAGCTGCTCCAAACAGCTCCCATGAACGAGATGGGGCTACTCTATACCGGATTAGCATACCTCAATACAGGACAAGCCGACAAATCTGAACAGGCTTTCCGCAAAGGACTGGAGGTCAATCCGAAAAATGCCTTCGCTCAATATTACCTCGGGCTTATTTATGAGAAAAAGAATGACTTAAATAAAGCTCTGGACTATGCACTCAAGGCCATTAAAAACAATCCCCGGCTGAAAGGTGCTTACGAAATAGCAGCCCGGGTCTATCAGAAGCAAGGGGATACTCAAAGGGCAACCCAATATCAAAATGCCGCTGCAAAATTATAATCATACATGAATTTAAAACTACTCATTCCATCTTATCGCAATCGCTATCGCTTCATCCAAACAAAATTGAAGCAATACAACAGCGATAAAAAATGGGAAAAAGCACTCAATCTCGGCTGCGGAGAAGGAGATTATGACCCAATGATTGCTCGCTATACCGAGCAAATGATTGCTTGTGATATTAACGAGCAGGATATAGCCTTTGCATCGCAATCCAATAAAACTACCCCCAACCTAAGCTATCAGGTAGAAGATGCCCTCAACCTGTCATTTAAAGATAATTCATTCGATCTCATTACCTCTATGGAAGTCATTGAACACGTCGGCAAGCCCTACAGGATGATGGAAGAAATACATCGCGTGCTAAAACCGGATGGACTGCTTTTAATGACCTATCCCTCGTTGGACTTTCCATTTACCTATGATCCCATCAACCGGATAATGAGTTTTTTTGGCGATAAACACATTTCGCAAGGTGCTTACGCCTTTGGACACGACTATTTGATTTCGCCCCGAAAATTCCGGAGTAAAGCCAAAGAATTAGGTTTTGAGTTAATCGAGGAACAAAATAGCAGTGGCTATCTAATTGGCTTATTAGAAATGTATTGGACAGGTTGGGCTCAACAATTATTTAAAGCTAATGCTGCCAATATCAATGAAAAAGAAACAGGCAAAATTACTATCCGCCCCGACCAAAAAGCTCCGGCCTTGGTCGCTATTACGGATGCAATCATCTGGATAGATAAAATATTGTTCAGCAGATTACCCAATTCTGTGGGAAAAGCTGTTGTTTTGCGTAAAAAGTGAGGTTCAATGAAGGATAAAATCAAATTACTCCACGAAAAACAAGCTCAAAGCAAAATGGGCGGTGGGCAGGCGCGAATCGACAAACAACACCAAAAAGGAAAGCTGACAGCAAGAGAGCGCCTGCATTTCTTATTTGACGAAGGCTCTTTTGAAGAGATTGACGCCTTCGTCACCCACCGCTGTACCGACTTCGGTATGGAGTCGCAACAATTCCTCGGAGATGGTGTCATTACCGGCTACGGTACGATTAATGGTAGGAAGGTCTTTGCCTTCTCGCAGGACTTTACTGTTTTTGGCGGTTCACTTTCTGAAACGCACGCAGAAAAAATCTGCAAAATTATGGACCTCGCCGTACAAAATGGGGTTCCTTTTATCGGGCTGAATGATTCCGGTGGGGCAAGAATACAGGAAGGGGTTAGTTCTCTCGGCGGCTATGCCGATATTTTTTATAGAAATGTACAGGCTTCAGGTGCTATCCCCCAGATTTCAGCCATTATGGGACCCTGTGCAGGAGGAGCTGTTTACTCCCCGGCTATGACCGATTTCACGATTATGGTCGAGCACACTTCCTATATGTTTGTGACAGGACCACAAGTCGTCAAAACAGTCACCAACGAAGAAGTCACCGCAGAGGAACTCGGAGGAGCGATGACCCATGCCACCAAATCCGGTGTCACTCATTTTACCGCTGGCAATGATTTGATAGCCTTGGAAAAAATCAGGCAACTTTTATCTTACATCCCGCAAAACCACAAGGAAAAAACACCACTCCTCCCCTTCTCGCCCAAAACCGAAATACGCGAAGAGCTTTGTACAATCATCCCTGACAACCCCAATCACCCTTATGATATGAAAGACGTCATTCGGGGAATCGTTGATAATGATAGTTTTTTTGAGGTGCATAAGGATTTTGCCGAAAACATCATCGTCGGATTTGCACGCCTCGGAGGGCGAAGCATTGGCATTGTCGGCAATCAGCCATTGAGTCTGGCAGGTGTACTGGATGTGCACTCCTCCACCAAAGGTGCGAGGTTTGTCCGCTTTTGCGACAGCTTTAATATTCCGTTACTGACGCTGGTGGATGTCCCCGGTTTTTTGCCCGGTACAGATCAGGAATGGAACGCCATCATTACCAATGGCGCCAAACTGCTCTATGCCTTTAGCGAAGCAACTGTCCCAAGGATTACCCTCATCACAAGGAAAGCCTACGGCGGTGCCTACGATGTTATGAACTCCAAGCACATAGGTGCTGACATGAATTTTGCCTGGCCTACTGCCGAAATTGCCGTCATGGGAGCAAAAGGCGCATCGGAAATTATTTTCCGTAAGGAAATCAAAGATGCAGATGATCCGGAAAAGATGTTGCAGCAAAAAGAACAGGAGTATAAAGACAAATTCGCCCATCCCTATCTCGCCGCCCAACGCGGATTCATCGACGAAGTCATCGAACCAAAACACAGCCGGCGCAAGTTGATTAAAGCCTTCGCGCTACTGGAAAATAAAAAAGTACGCTGCCCGGATAAAAAACATGGGAATATTCCGTTGTAATTAGAATTTGAATTAGAATTAGAATTTGAATTAGAATTAGAATTTGAATCG
>JALVDO010000452.1 GCA_027008975.1 Saprospiraceae bacterium
ACGGAAAATTTTAGAGAAATTGGGATAAAAAACGAGAAAGTGCAAACTCAAGTAGCTTGCACTTTCTTTTTAATTCGTACATTTGCAAAAAAATACAATCATGATGCACAAAAGGATTTCCATATTTATTTCAATTGCATTGATAGGTCTATTTCTGTTTGGGTGTCACTCTGACGCCTCCCCCAAAACAGAGGAAGTCAAAGAGAAAGAAGTTAAAGAATCAAAAGTCGCCAAAATGGTTAAAACGGTTGCTTTTGGCACAGAGAAGCTGACTTTCCTTCCCAATGAAAAATGCAAAGAATGCCACCCCTTAATTTACAAAGAATTTATAAAGTCCAGCCATAATAAATCAACCGTTTTCGAGGATGAAATACATGCTGCCGTTTGGAATCTACACCCCAAGAATTTAAAATTCCAGCAATATTCCTGTGGTAAATGCCACACCCCCGCGGCAGATAACGCGGCGGATTTTGTCACTGAGGGCATCAAAGTGCTGCCGGATGCCAATAACAACACGCAAAATCAAGGTATTTCCTGTGCCTCCTGTCACCGCATCGCATCCATTGAGCAGCACGAGTCATCAAATACCATGCGTTTTTCTACTGAGAAGAAGACTTATTTCGGTACCATGCCCAACCCCAAAGATGAACCCTATCACGATATAATTACCAACAATCTCTCCTTCAACAGAGGGGATGTCTGTCTCGCCTGCCATTCCCATAACCTAAATAAATCAGGACTGGCGATATGTGCCATGGACATAGAGGTGACTGCGCAAAAAACAGGAGATAACTGTATGTATTGCCATATGCCGCAGGTGAAGGGGTCACGCTCGACTGAAGTCATTTCGGACACCCATGCCTTCCACGGCTTTCCGGGCACACATTACGGGCAGCAAACGCTGGGTAAGTATATTAACCTACAATTCGGTCGGAAGGACAACGGATTTGTGATCATCGTCCAGAATCAAGCCCCTCACCCCATGTTTTTACAACCGTTGAGAGTGGGCAAACTTAAGGTCAGAGTGCTACGAGATGGCAAGGAAATAAAGGCATTCGAAGATCAATTATTTGTCAAAATACTGGGTAAAGACGGCAAACCTACGTTCCCATGGCAAGCAACCGAGGTAGTTAAAAACACCATTCTGAATGGGAAAAAGGCTATCACCTTTGAATTTGAGGAGAGAAATTTGCAAAAAGGCGATAAGATTGAAATAACCATAGGCTACCACCTCGTCAATCCAAAAGCGGCGCCAAAATTGAAGTTGGAAAAGAATAAAGAAGCAACCGAATTTAGAGTAATAAAATCTGTGACTTTCACATATTAGCACCCTTTAATTGCCTTTAACCAATATTTCACCTAAATTTGGCGTTGATAAAAATAGAAGATTGCCCCTCCTTTCGGAGAAAAACAAGGAAGTGCAGTCGCGCAAACAGGGATTTGATTCAAAACCAAAATTTTATTCGCATGCAAAAATTAATCATGTTTTCAGTGCTGTCATTTTTTTTCATGACAAGTGTATCTCTATTTGCTCAGGAAGAATACGGACTGGCCTCCTATTATGGAGATGAATTTCACGGAAGGGAAACCGCCTACGGTGAAACCTACGATAAAACAAAATTCACCTGTGCGCACAAAAAGCACCCCAAGGGAACAATGCTAAAAGTTACCAGAATTGACAATAACAAATCTGTAATCGTTCGAGTCAATGACAAAGGACCATTTGTAAAAGGACGTATTATCGACTTATCGAAAGCCGCCGCACAAAAAATAGGACTGCTTGATACAGGGCTTGCAGAAGTAAAAATACAAGTATTGGGTAAAAAGGCTGCCTATACGGAGTCTGAGAGTAAAACAACTACTTCCAAACCCAAAAAAGAGCCCAATCCCAAGGCAAAAATCGTTGAAGAAAAAGCAAAAGCTCCGGTTGAGTACGCCGACGATCCACATGCAAAAGAACGAGCACGAGAATTAGCAAAGGCAAAAGAACGAGCTGCAAAAGAAAAAGCAGCCAAGAAAAAAGCAGCAGCAGAAAAAAAGAAAAAGAGCAAAGATGATGTATTGGCACAATTGCCCGAGGGTAAGCGCGCAGCAGCTAAAAAGCCCGTTACAGTTGCCCCAAACCCCATTACCGGTGTTTATAAAATTGTAAAAGATGCTCCCGCCGGCTATACCGTGCAGGTTGCTTCGACAAATTCGCCTAAATTAATGGAAGCCGAAGTTGCCAAACTAAAAGCCAAATGGTTCAAAACTTTCGTTTTATCGGTAGAAGAAAAGGAAGGTAAGGCGAAATTCAATGTAGGTATTGGTTCATTTGAAAATGTAAAAGCTGCCAATAATTACAAGAAGAACCTGAAGAAAAAATATAAAGTTGATGGGTTTGTCACGCCTGCTTCAGAAGGGGATGTCACACCAAAAGGAGCAGAAAAGAAAGCACCGCTAACCAGACTCAATTTGGCACATGTGGAAAGTGGGAAATTCGGCGTTCAGGTTGCCTCTTTGAAGGACTTTAAACGCTATATGAAGGAATACGGTAAATTAGCCAACAAAGGGTTTGATAATATATTACTCGGAGTAAAGAGCGATGGCACCTACAAGGTGATACTCGGAGCATTCGACTCTAAAGAGCAGGCGAAGACCTATCAGAAAAATCTTGTAAAAAAATACAAGATTAAAGGATTTGTTATTAACCTAGATGACGTCAAGTAAAAAATAAGAGCTTTTTTTGCCCATACGGGTAAAAAAAGCTCTTATAAATTATTTTTCCATGTTTACCATTCATATTCGTCCCAGAATAAAGCGGTCGTGCAAGTGCCGCCCTGAGGAGATTGCCGAGCATATCAAAGAACAACTTTCCGAAACA
>JALVDO010000453.1 GCA_027008975.1 Saprospiraceae bacterium
GGGATGGGATGTACGAGGAGTACGGTGGTTGTCCGGCAGGAGGTGTGATAGCCGGGATTGGTTATGTGAGCAACCGGCAATGCGTGATTGTCGCCAATGATGCGACGGTGAAGGCGGGAGCCTGGTTTCCGATTACGGCTAAAAAGAACCTGAGAATGCAGGAGATTGCGATGGAAAACCGCCTGCCAATTATCTATCTCGTGGATAGTGCCGGTGTGTTTTTACCGATGCAGGATGAGATTTTTCCGGATAAGGAGCACTTCGGGCGGATGTTTCGCAACAATGCAAAAATGTCCGCTATGGGGATTCCGCAGATAGCGGCAATAATGGGCAGTTGTGTGGCAGGTGGCGCTTACCTTCCCATCATGTCGGATGAGGCATTGATTGTGGAAAATACGGGTTCTATCTTCCTCGCCGGACCGTATCTCGTGAAGGCAGCTATTGGCGAGACGGTCGATAAGGAGACCCTTGGCGGAGCGACTACCCAAAGCGAAATATCGGGGGTGACCGACTATAAAATGCCCGATGAAGAAACGACGCTCTCCACCATTCGCGACCTGATGGATAAACTGGGGAGTAATGATAAAGCCGGATTTAGCCGGGAGACGCCGGTACCTCCAAAATTTTCGACAGAGCAAATGTTGGAAAACTTTCCGGCGAAGCGTACAGAACCCTACGACATGGTCGATGTGCTAAAGTGCCTTGTTGACGACTCCAAGCTGACGGAGTACAAGAAGGGTTATGGCAAAACGATAATATGTGCCTACGCCCGTATCGACGGCTGGGCAGTTGGCATCGTAGCCAATAACCGTAAAATAGTGAAGAACGGACAGGGCGAAATGCAATTTGGAGGGGTCATTTATTCCGATTCGGCTGATAAAGCCGCCCGCTTTATTATGATATGCAATCAAAAGAAAATTCCACTCGTTTTTATGCATGATGTGACGGGCTTTATGGTAGGAAAGCGTTCAGAAAACGGAGGAATTATCAAGGATGGAGCTAAGATGGTTTCTGCCGTTTCTAATTCGACGGTACCAAAGTTTAGCATCATATTAGGCAACTCTTACGGTGCCGGCAACTACGCCATGTGCGGAAAAGCCTACGATCCTCGACTGATTATCGCCTGGCCAACGGCAAAAATCGCCGTCATGGGCGGTGCACAGGCAGCCAAGACACTACTGCAAATACAGAAAGGCAGCTATAAAGCCATGAATAGGGAATTGACTCAATCGGAAGAGCAGGAATTATTGGATAAAATTACCCAACGTTATGATGAGCAAACGACACCTTATTACGCTGCTGCCCGCCTTTGGGTCGATGCCATCATTGACCCGCGGGAGACGAGAACTTGGATTGCAGAAGGGATTAAAGCTGCTAATAATGCGCCGGTGGAGCGGTTTAACCCGGGCGTGATACAGACTTAGTTGGAAAAAAATAACTATGCTATCATCAAAAAGAAAAGAATGGTTGAAAAAAATGGGGATTGTGGGCTTTCTATTTTTTCTTATCAAAGGGCTTGCCTGGCTCGCATTATTATGGGGTGTCGGCGATTGCCTCAAAGGGTAATCACCTTGGCTTTGGTGTTGAGTGTGCTGCCTCTGATGGGGCAAAAATTCCGATTTGTTCCATTTCAAAATCCATCCCTTGAGGGGAGTCCTTCCCGTAGCCTGACACCGATGCATTGGTTTCATTGTGGTGCTGAGGGGGAATCGCCTCCCGATACGCAGCCTTCATTTTTCGGACATCAGCCTCCTGCTGCACACGGACGAACCTATGTAGGAATGGTAGCAAGGGAAAACGGTACCCGCGAATCCATCGGGCAGCAATTGGATCAGCGGTTGGAAGCCGGGCATTGCTACGAAGGAGGTTTGTATGTAGCTCGAAGTGATGAGTATGAAAGCGCCTCTCAACTCCATTCGGATACCATAAAATCTTACACCACTCCGCTCCGATTGGAGTTGTATGGAGGATTGACTTTTTGTGATGATTTGGAGTTGTTGGCTGCGAGTCCGACCGTACGTAGTACGGACTGGCATTGGTATTCCTTTTGGATTCGTGCCAAAAATCCATTGCGTACAATCGTTTTTCAGTCGGGGTATGACAAGGATTCTTCCTCCTACTATAATGGCAATTTGCTGATAGATAATATTGCTCCATTAGTCGAAGTGGATTGCCAGACAAAAACGCCTTTTGTCGAGGTGGATACCATTCTTTCTCCGGTTATTATCGAGGATTGGGCGGAGTTCCTTTCCGGAAAGGGCGATAAAATAATGGCTGATAAAACCTTGTTTGTCGATGAGAAGGGGCATTACCATTATGAAAATGTAGCCATTTATAAATTATTAAAAGCCCTCGAAGCGGATACCTCCAAAAAGATTGTCATTCTGATTCGTTCTAAAGTGAGAAGGAAGCAGAAGCTGCAACTGCAGGAGCGATTACGCAGATTATTTTATTACCATCCCAGCGTCATTGTCCGAGTGAGTAAGCGAGGAATGAGCAGGGTTAAGTGGGTGCATAAAGGGGCTGATTTTGAGTTTGGGATTGGCAGACGGTGATTTTACCACATTCGAATGGGCTTTTTTTACCTTCTGTGTTCGACGGGTCTTATCGTTTTTAGTTTTGTTAATACACTTTTCCTCACCCCGTGATTGTATCTTTTTAAGTAACTACTTACCACCTCATAATGTAAGCTTGTAATATGGGAGCATTTGCCATATCTTTACGTTTCAGATTACAGGGCTACGCCCCTAATTAATCCATTGCTAGTCGTTGTTACGAAGATATTAGGGCTACGCCCCTGATAACATATGGACATCCGATATATAAATATATCCTCTACCAAGGGCTTAGCCCTTTAATCTT
>JALVDO010000454.1 GCA_027008975.1 Saprospiraceae bacterium
AAGACCATCATCCGTTTACAGCATATGATTTATCTCAAATCAAGCAAAAATTTGACCAAATGGATAGCGAAAAAAAACTTATTCTGACGACTGAAAAAGATGCCGTTCGCCTCCTACTCCATCAGGATTTTATTATCAACAACCGTTTGCCTATCTTTGCCGTCCCTGTACAGGTACAATTTCATTTTGAGGAAGGAGCAGCTTTTGACGAGGAAATCAAAAAATTTCTGCTTGACTTTAAAGTATAGAATACCTTTTTTGTGAGCCCACTACTTAAATTTATTTACTTTTTTTTAAAGCTGGTCACAAGGACCATGCTTAACATTTTTTATCAAAAACGAAGTATCACCGGCAAAAAGCATCTCCGATTCAGGCAGCCTACCATACTTATTAGCAATCATCCTAATACGCTGATTGACCCATTGACAGTTGCCAGCCTTCCGTCCAAGCAAGTGTTTTTCCTTGGAAACGCCGGACTTTTTAGCAATGCTTTCACTCATTGGCTTTTCAGCACCCTCTATGTCATCCCCATTATGCGCCCGGGGGACAAATCCTATAAAGCAGTCAATAACAACGACTCTTTCAGAAAGTGTTACCAACACCTTGCACAAGGGGGCGCGATTTATATCGCACCGGAGGGAGGTAGCTTTGTAGGGAGAAAAGTTCGTCCCTTCAAAACGGGAACCGCACGAATTGCCCTTGAAGCTGAAAAGGTCTATAACTTTGAACTAAATGTCCAAATATTACCCATCGGACTCGTTTATGATTACCCCCACAAATTTGGTAGCCTACAACTGATAAACATCGGTGAGCCCCTCCTGATGCAAGATTATAAAGCGGCCTACCTCGAACGACCAGTCGAAACCTTTAAGCAACTCACTCATCAATTAGAGGACACTATCAAGAAACTCACCCTACACTACGAGTCTGATGCGGAGGATTTGTTTAATTATCAATTCGCCGAAGTGTTGCGTACGGAGAGCAAAAGCGAAATTGCCATTTTCAATACGCTCAAAGACATTCAAAAGGGATATAACGAAAAGCAGAAAAAAGATTGTTACTCTACGACCAGACAATACTTTGAGGCATTGAGAAAAGTCAACACCTCGGATAAAGCATTTTTTGAATCTCAAAACAAACAGGGCTACCATCTTCTTAAATATATCTTGGGGCTACTGATAGGGTTTCCGTTATTTTTATACGGGGGCATCAATAATTTATTTGTTGCTCTTCTGCCTTATATTACTGCAAAAAAGATAAAAATATACCCCGGATACATTGCGACCATTAAAACACTTACAGGCTTGATTGCCCTCCCCGTTTTTTACACTTTTCAATATCACATTGTCAAGCATTATTTTGGCAATCCGATTGCGTGGTATTATCTTTTTAGCCTTTTGCCTCTAGGGCTATTTGCCTGGAAATATTTTCAGTTTTCAAAAAATGCGCAATTGTTTTTCAGAGCTCTAGGAGTTCCAAAAAAGGAGAAAGCGGCATTGCTGGCACAAAGAAAGAAGGTATTGAAATTTAAAATTTCCTGATTGTAAATATATTCATATTGCGTTTAAAACCTGTGCCGTTAGGTACAGCATATGAATCCTTCGCATATATATAAATCTCGATTGTGAATCAGACTTTCAATACGGCTCCCGTTCCATTTCTATTCGGAAACCGATAGCCATCGGGCAATACCTCCACACCTGCAGCAATATCCTCTTTGAGCAATAAAGCCCCATCCATATCGACGTAATCCAGCAAGGGGAGCAGATGCCCAATTGCAGAGATGCCAATGGACGACTCCGTCATACACCCAACCATAACTTTCAACCCTAGCGATCGCGCCTGCGCAATCATCCTTCTTGCAGGAGTCAGGCCACCACATTTCATCAATTTGATATTGACTACGTGAAAATAACCGGCACATTTTGAAATATCACTTTCCACCTGACAACTTTCATCGGCGACGATAGGCAGGACGCTTTCTTTACGGACGACTTTCATTTGCTCCAGCGCTTCAACTGGAAGAGGTTGTTCGATGAACTCCACCCCCAACTCTTTGAATGCCGGAGCTAATCTTATGGTTTGATCTGCTGTCCAACCCGTGTTGGCATCTACCCGAAAAACGGCATCAGTATGCTTTCGCAAAGCCCTGACGGTATTGAGGTCGTTATCTCCACCCAATTTTATTTTATAGAGCGGCCAGGGCATTTCTTTTATTTTCCTGACGGTCTCTTCTACGGAAGCCATCCCAAGAGTGTAATTACTAATGGGCAAATCTTTGAGCTGAAGACCCCAAAGCCGATAAAGAGGCTTCCCTTGCTTTTTAGCGTAGAGGTCGTGAGCAGCGACGTCTAAAGCACATTGCTCAAAGGTGTGTCCTTCCAAATGGGGAGCCATGGTTGCCCAAAATGCCTCGGGCGTATCTAGTGGAGTAGCCTCAATCAAATCCTTTAAATCAAGTAGTGTTTTTTTCATTTCGAAGACATCCAAACCGTAATACCTCGTAGCAGTTGCTTCGCCATAGCCCACGAATGCGCCATCGCGCAATTCTACGATAAGGGTAGGTTGCGAGTCACGTGATTCATGGGTAATTTTGAATGTGTGCTTGAGTTCAAGGTTAAAAGTGTGCACAAAAAGCTGCATAATATTAATTTTTCGTAACTACTTACCACCCCATACTTTATGTTTGTAATTTGGGGATAAGGGGAACACGGATGACACGGATTGAACGGATTTACACTGATTTTACTCCACCAGCACGTTATTTCACACAGAACTTTGGTCCGACGACCAAAGTGAGATAATATTAAATGATTATTAATGAAAAATGCAGTTGAATTTGCACACGTTTTTACGTAAGCA
>JALVDO010000455.1 GCA_027008975.1 Saprospiraceae bacterium
GATCCATGAGGAAAAGTATTTTTGTATGTTGTTTCAGAACACAAATTTAACTTTTCCTCTTTTTTTAAAAAAATTCACTCAAAACCGTCGGGTAGAGTATCAACTTCATTAATAACATGTTAAAAAATCATCATTATGCAAAAAGGAATTATTTATACGCTACTACTCGCCCTATTAGTACTAACCGGCGCGACCTCCCTCCCAACGAAGAATTTTACCTTTACGGGGAAAATAACCGACTCCGCCGGCGAGTCACTTATCGGAGCATCTGTCCTCGTGAAAGGCACTGAAAAAGGAACCGTTACCGATTTTGACGGGAAATTTTCCTTCACCGATAAGGATTCCTGCCTAACCATCATAGCCTCCTATACCGGTTTTGAATCGAAAGAGACCAAGGTGTGTGCCGGTGAAAGCCCCATTGTCATTGCCCTTACAGAAAGTGTCGAATTATCGGAAGTGGTTGTCACCGCTCGCTCTGTCAGAATAGAGAAAAAGACTATGGGCCTTGCTTCCCGCGCAGTAGGCACCAAATCACGCCCAAAAAGACGCAAAAGAGCAGAATCCGTGGAAGATGCTTTTATGCGGGGCAAACCCATTTCAAAAGATGCCGAATACGATATGGCTTATGCCGAACCCGGTACTCCACCCCGCTCGCGTATGACCGCCGGGCAACTCACTGCCGCCGAGTGGAACGACCTCAAAAACTGGGAAGACTGGCTTGACGTCTCCAAAGAAGACCTCGGCGAATGGGCTAAAGTGTGGAAAACAAACCCGGGTAAGCGCTATTCCGTCATCGTCAGAAATGAGGACAACACCCCCATCCCCAACGCCACCGTACAGCTTATCGACAAAAAAGGAACTGCCGTCTGGCAATCCCTAACCGATAATACAGGAAGAGCCGAACTCTGGCTAAAATCCGGCAAAGCAGCCAAAGTGACCGTCTCCCACCAAGGTGAAACAACCGAAATCAAAAAGCCCAAAGCCTATAACAAAGGTATTAATAACGTCCATATCAAAAGCGAATGCCCGACAACCGGTGGTGTTGAAGTTGTCTTCGCCGTCGATGCAACCGGCTCAATGGGTGATGAAATCGCCTACCTTCAAGCCGAGTTAATGGATGTATTGGAGCGCGTCACCAAGACACCCGTCATCGAAAACCTACGCACCGGAGCCGTCTTTTATCGCGACCATGAGGATGAATACCTCGTCCAGAAGTCACCCCTTTCCGATGGCTCCAAAAAGACGCTTGCTTTCATTGACAAGCAGTCAGCCGGTGGTGGTGGCGACAACCCCGAAGCCGTGGAGGTAGGTCTCGAAGCAGCTATTGAAGAGATGGACTGGTCGGAAGGTGCCATTGCGCGAATTGTATTCTTCGTATTGGATGCACCACCCCATAACCAGCCCGAGATACAGCAAAAGATGAATACGCTGATGTCCAAAGCTGCCGCTAAAGGCATCCGAATCATCCCCATGCTCGCAAGCAACTCCCACGGAGAAACCGAGTACCTTATGCGCACCCTCGCCATCGGCACCAACGGTCGTCTTTTGTTCCTGACCGATGATAGCGGTATTGGCGACCCACACGCCGAGCCATCCGTCGGTCCCTACCGCGTAGAGAAAGCCAACGATTTGATGTTTAGATTAATCCTCGAATTTGCCGCTTTCAAGCCCTGTGAGGATGATGACAACAATCAATATCAGGTCGTTAACAGCCAAAACGACAAGCTAGAGGTGAGTTGCTACCCCATCCCTGCCAACGAATTCGTTCTCGCTGACCTCAAAACGACCGCCGACAGGGTTGAAATCATCGACGCGCAGGGAAAAGTCATCATGACCACCGAAGATTTACCTATCGGAGTCACCTCCATCGACATCGCAAATCTCGTGCCCGGCACCTATTATATGAAATTCACAAAAGGCGAAAATGTAGAGACGGTAACGATTGTGAAGGTGTAATGGTGATAAGTTACTTCCGATAAGCACGAATCAATTCAATGACTCTGATTATTTTGCGAGAAAGATGAATGGGAATGGGAATTTTGTTTTCAAAACTCGTTTTGATTTCTCCTTTTAAAAGGACAGGGAAATGAGCATTTGAATATTGAACATCGAACATCGATTAACGAACGCCGATTTTAGAAGTTGTTAACAAAATGAATTTGATTTAGAAAAACGGTCGTTAAATCTGAAATCGTTAATCGGTGTTCCTTGTTCTTAAATCAAAAGATGAGAAATGCTCCAATCAATTTTACAATTAATACGCAGCAGTTCAGCCAATCTCTTTCTGCGAGAAGGATAGTAGCGGTATCGTTCCGATTTTTCGGAACGGTAGGAGCGGATAGCCTGACCCGAGTGTGCGAGGGGCTCGCCCAAAATATTTAAACCAGAGTCTTAAACTTCCCCTTACTCTTTCTGATTTTTACTGCCACGACCTTGTATTCGGGGCATAACGCCTCGCTGCAATGCTCGTCGGAGGTGATGTTGTTAACCATGATTTCGGGGAAGTGGAAGGTGGTGCTCAGAATGCCCGGGTTGACGTCTTCGGTAAGGTGTGCCTTGATGTCAACCTTGCCTCTTGGCGACTGTAAGCAGACCATATCTCCATCTTTTATGCCCTTGGCGGCGGCATCGTCGGGGTGTATCCAGAGGACATCTTCACCGAGTATCTCCACATTGCCGGTGCGGCGTGTCATGGCACCGCAGTTGTAGTGTTCCAGGTCGCGATTGGTCGTGAGGATGTAGGGATATTCCTGTCCGTTGTTTTTGATTTCCCTCGTCTCCTCGAAGGGGTGAAACTCGAAGTAGCCCTTGCCGCGCTTGAAGGAGTCGGTATGGAGTATTTGCGTATCTTTCCCATCCTTGCCGACAGGCCATTGCTTGCCATTGATACCCAGTTCTTCCCACTTAATACCGGCGAAGAATGGCACGATTTGGGATATTTCTTCCAGCATACCATCGGGCGTATAATCGGGTTGTGCATAGCCCATTCTGTTCATCATTTCGACGATGATTTGGCCATCCGCTTTGGTGTTGCCGATGGGTTGTACGACCTGATTGACGCGCTGTACACGTCGTTCTCCGTTGGTGAAAGTTCCCGATTTTTCGAGGAAGGAAGCACCGGGGAGGATGACGTCGGCGTATTTGGCGGTTTCGGTTATAAAAAGCTCTTGTACGATGACTAATTCGGTGTTTTCGAGCGCCTTGATGACCTTTTGGGTATTGGGGTCGGTCTGCACGACATCCTCGCCTATAATCCAGATGGCTTTTAATTGTCCGGCAATGGCAGCATCGAACATCTCGGGGATTTTATAACCCACTTCGGTTGGTACATCTACACCGTAAAATGCCCGGTATTTTGCCTGAATATCTGCATTGGTGACATCGAGATAGCCGGCTCCCTGATGGGGTTGTACACCCATGTCGGCAGCTCCCTGTACGTTGTTTTGTCCGCGCAGTGGGTTGACGCCTACGCCTTTGCGGCCGATATTGCCCGTCATCATGGCGAGGTTTGCTATTTGCATAACAGCAAAGGTGCCCTGGCTGTGCTCCGTGACGCCCAAGCCGTGGAAGCTCATCGCTGCATCGGCTGTGGCATAAGCGATAGCCGCCTCGCGTACCCAGTCTTTGTCAACGCCGGAGATAGCCTCCATTTTGTCCACATCGAGGGCTTTTATTTTGTTGAGGAAGTCGTCATAACCTTCCGTTCTTACCCGGATGAAGTCATCGTCGGTCAGTCCTTCGGTGACGATGTAATACATCATCATATTTAGTACGGCTACGTTGGTGCCGGGGCGCAGGGCGAGATGGTAAGTAGCGTACTTTGCCAGTTCGGTACGGCGCGGATCAATGACAATTAAAGTCTTGTCCGACTTCATGGCAAATTGTTTAATCTTGGCACCGGTCACGGGGTGGGCAGCGGTGGGATTGGCACCTATTACCATGATACAATCAGTATGCTGAATACCGGATACGGAATTGGTCGCTGCCCCTGTACCGAAAGTGCGTTGCATACCAAGCGCGGTAGGGGAATGGCATATCCTTGCACAGCCATCAATGTTGTTGGTGTGTAAGACGGCTCGGAAAAACTTCTGCATGAGGTAGTTTTCCTCGTTGGTACAGCGGGAGGAGGAAATACCGGCTATGCTGTCTGGTCCCGTTGTGTTTTTATAGTGGTTCAGCTTGTCAGTTATGTAGTTGTAGGCTTCGTCCCAACTTACTTTTTCAAATTGTCCGTTTCTTTTAATTAAAGGGTCGGTCAAACGGTCGGGGTGGTCGTAGAACTTGAAGGCATAACGTCCTTTGAGGCAGGTATGTCCTCCGTTGACGGCTGCATCGTAAGGCGCACGAATGGAAATAACCTTATCTCCGCGATGGCTAACCTCGAGGTTGCAGCCAACACCACAATAGGTACAAACCGTCCGTGTTTTATCGGCATCGACGATGGATTTGGATTGGAAAACATCCGAGATGGCACTCGTCGGGCAAGCCTGCGCACAGGCGCCACAACTCACACAATCGGAGGCAAAGAAGGATTCGTCCATGCCTTTAATGATGTGTGCATCAAAGCCACGCCCTGCCATGCTTAATACGAATTGCCCCTGTACTTCATCACAGGCTCGCACACAGCGGTAGCAATTGATACATTTGGAGAGGTCGGAGGTCATATAGGGGTGGCTGAGGTCTTTTTGCCGGTGTAGGTGGTTGGCTCCTTGTGGGTAACGCACCTCTCTGATACCTACCCGTGCGGCTACATCCTGCAACTCACAATTGCCGTTGACCTCGCAGGTGAGGCATTCTAAGGGGTGGTCGGTTAGTACCAATTCGATGATATTTTTGCGTAGTTTTTGTACGCTATCGCTATTGGGATAGATGTAGCTTCCTTCCATGATGGGGGTATGGCAGGAGGCGACGGTTTTGGTCGGTCCGCCTTGTTTGAGGGCTACTTCTACGCTACAAATCCGGCAGGAGCCGGTGGGCTTGAGGTTGGGAGCATCACAAAGGGTTGGGATGCTTTTCTCTCCCTGTATTCGCTTGACGAAGTTAAGGATGGTCTCTCCTTGTTGGTACTCGTATGGTTGATTATTTATGTAGGCAATCATGGCTGTTATCTTTTAGAGTGGCAAGATACGATTTTTTTTGTAAAGGCGGTTTTAGCCGCCTAAAAAAATAGAATGAGGAGGTGGTTGAAGTCGGCTGTATTATGAGCTCCGATATCCAAGCTGACTGCCGTTGGCGAAGTCAGGCGGGCTGACGCAGGAAGTAATCTACTTTTATGTGGCTAAAGCCACTCTATATTATCCTTTTTTGCCCGTCCGCTGAAGCAGACGGTAATAGTTTAAAACAATTGAGAATTAAAAACCGGTCTGCTCGTTGCGAGGTGTCGTCGCGAAACACATC
The DNA here is from genome assembly GCA_027008975.1 of Saprospiraceae bacterium. Classification (GTDB taxonomy): domain Bacteria; phylum Bacteroidota; class Bacteroidia; order Chitinophagales; family Saprospiraceae; genus JALVDO01. Next base: position 5,398 of record JALVDO010000455.1, read on the forward strand.
GCTCCCGAAAACGTTATTGTCCCCCTGTTATAATTGTAGACTGAAAGCCTACGCCAATATCCGCATTGCGACCGCAGGTCGCAGCGAGCAGCTTTGTTTGAATGATTACTGAATACCCCGAGCTGACTGGAGCAATAGCGGAAGGAAGATCGGGGAGCGGGTTTTTGGGAAATGAATTTCTTTTTCAAGAGACGGCTCGGGGATCTTCCTCCTGCGTCGTCAGCTTCCCGATCCTATGTTTATTTGAAAATAACATTTTTATATCAAAATTGTTACTTTAAGATAACAAAAGCAGTAGAAAATTGTTATTTGATGATAATAATATGTGGTTTTGTGGCAAAGTAATACGGATGGGAGAGTTTTTTTATCAATCAAATCGAGAGCTTTTATACGGTCGTCCTACCGTCAAAGGGCGATTTTTTAATTGACAATCAATACACATTTGAGATAGGCGGACCAGGGAAGAGTGGCCGGCAGGTACACGGCATCCCCGATTCCTTTGTGGTAAAGGATGATATTGAAAATGGGGTGGGTAATACGATACCTCTTTGGTTGTTTGGTTTTTTGTATTGAGTTTACAAGTTCACAAAATACCCCGCCAACTCTTCCTCAAAATACTGCATGGCATTGCGAACAGGCAGCGGGATGCCACCTCCATGTGCACAGAGTGATCCTTCTTTCAACGTCGTTAATAAATCATCGAATAGGGCTTTGTCAATCTTATAGTTGTCGTACAGCGCCTTTTCGAGCATTTCGTGAGCGCGCTTGGTGCCGAGCCGGCAAGGGAAGCATTTGCCGCAGCTTTCGTATTGAGCAAAATCCATGAGATGGGTTAGGAAGTTAATCATTGGGAAATCTTTGGGGATACAAACAATGGATGCATGACCAAGCAGGAATCCCTCCTTTGCAAATGACTCAAAATCAATCGTTAAATCCGGAATTTTTTCGATGGGTACAATGCCGCCGAGTGGCCCTCCGATTTGCATCGCTTTTACGGGTGATTTGAAGCCACCACCGAGTTTTTCGATGACGGTAGCCAGCTTAGTACCCATTTCCACTTCGTAGATACCGGGCTTGTTGAAGAAGCTGTCGAGGCTGATGAGTTTGGTTCCTTTGGAGCGTTCTGTTCCCATTTTTGCGTAAGCAGTACCCCCGTTTTTGATGATAAAAGGAAGGGCTGCCAGCGTCTCCACATTATTGACGACGGTTGGTTTCAGGAACAATCCCTGTTGTGTCGGGAAGGGCGGTCGCGTGCGCACCTCGGGGCGTTGCCCTTCGATGGAGTTGATGAGGGCGGTCTCCTCACCGCAAATATATGCGCCTTGTGCTTTGATGATTTTAAAGTCGAAATTAAAATTTTTATGTCCCAAAATATCGAATCCGAGGAGGTCGGCTTGTCGCAATGCTTCAATAGCCTGCTTCGTGATGGTGACGGCATCGGGGTATTCTGCCCGAATGTAGAGGACACCCCAGTCTGCCCCCGTAATATATCCGGCGATTATCATGCCGAAGAGGACAGCGTAGGGCTGTTGTTCCAGTAAGTAGCGGTCGGAGTAAGCTCCGGGGTCGCCTTCGTCGGCATTACAGATGATAAACTTGAGGTCGCTCGCTTCTTCTTTGCAGGATTTCAATTTGATGCCCATAGGAAAGCCGGCGCCGCCGCGTCCTCTGAGACCGGAGTTGATGATTTCGTCGAGTAGTTGGTCACGGGATTTTTGTAGGGCGTTGCTGAGCAATTCCTGTGCTTCCTGCATAGAGAAGTTTGTCGTCAATACGGGGTTTCCCAGCGCTTCTACGTGGTAATTGTCCCGCCCGGCAGGCTTTTTGGTGATGATTTTAGAGATGTCGGCACTATCACCGGAGTAGTTTTGTCCATCGTATTGGAAGGCACCATTTTCGTGGCATCTGCCAAGGCAGGTGATGTGGCCGATTTCTTCTTTTTTGAAGTGCTGTTGCAATTTTTCCTGTACGGCATTCTGCTTGCCGGCGCAGACACAAGCCGTCCCGTTGCAGACATAGACTTTTTTGCCTCGGTTTTCAGGCTTCATGAAGTCATAGAAGGTCGTGGCGCCGTAAGTCGTCGCTTTCCCGATGAGAAATTCTTCTGCCAGCGCGGCGAGTTCTTCTTTGGATGGTGTACCGTCGTGTTGGGCGGCATCTCCCATTTTTTCAAATAGATTATCGACGATTCCTTTTCGGAAGGATAGGTTGCTTAGATTTTCGGACATTTTTTAATGATTTTAAAAGGAGAACACGGATGACACGGATGTTACGAATCAGAATGGATTTTTTAATCTGTGTCAATCGGTAACATTCGTGTCATCTGTGTTCCCTAAAGGAAAACTATAACAAGTAGCTCCTCCCTCCCTACAAAACGCAAACAGGGTAATCCCTAATTCCCGTGCATAATCGACGGCGAGGCTTGAGGGAGCAGAAACTGCCGCTAATATAGGTATTTTTGCCCGAAAAGCCTTCAAAACGATCTCATAAGATACTCTTCCGCTCACGGTGAGGCAATGCGCCTGCTGCAATTGCTTGTTGAGCAGGGTTTCGCCGATGGATTTATCGACGGCATTGTGGCGACCGACATCTTCTTTGATGGATAGTAAATCGCCTGTTTGGGTGAAAATGGCAGCGGCATGAGAGCCACCGGATTTGCTAAATAAATCCTGTTTTTCCTCCATTTTTTGGAATAGGGCGTTGAGTTGCTCCAAGGCGATGTTTGCCCCGGCTTTTAATGTGCCGGAGAGGTCATCCATCTGTGTTTTTCCGCAAATGCCACAGGAGGAGACGGAGATGAGGCTTCGTTCGTTTTCGATGCCACTTTGGATTTGTTTTTCGGGGATATTGACCGACGCGATGGTCTTATCGGCTTGTTTCTCGAATACAATGGGTGGTGAGATTAACTCGTCGGTATAGACGTCTTCACAGTATAAAAGTCCGCGCACCAGGGGCTCATCATCGCCGGGGGTGCGCATGGTGATGGTGAAGGGCTTTCCGTTGATGACAATTTGCAAAGCCTCCTCCTCCACCAAAATATCATTGACGGAAGTCGTTTTGTTCGTTGTATATTTGCTGGCGATATAGTTTTTATGTGCCATGAATTGTTAAATTTTTGATATAGTCGGCAGAAATATCCTTACAAAGAGTCCAAAAAGTTCCTCCCTTTTTTTGTAATCACGTAGCGTTGGTGGGGGCTTCTCGGTTTGTCCGGAATGGTCATTTTTAATAATTCCTCTTCGAGGAGTGGAGACAAAATTTCTTTTCGGAAGTATTTTTTATCATTAATACCTGTAGTAATCCTGATCTGTTCTCCTGTCTTTGGACTTTTGCAATAATTCAGGATAGATTTAACCCGAGTAGCTTGGGGGGTAGCTTGGGGGGTAGCTTGGGGGGTAGCTTGGGGGGTAGCTTTAACAAAGTGTGCCTGCACTGTGAAACTAACTTTGAAATAGGTTCGCTGTTCATCTGTTTCAAAAATCGGTTTTAAAGATTCATTTTTTTCTATCTCTTTTAAAATCGTTGGTATTCCTGTTTGCCTTCCTTCCGTAAGGTGTAATTCCTTTAGAAATTCTCCGATGCGGCGGTTTCTGTATTTCCTGACATCAAACCGATAATTTTTCAAATTTTCTTCATTTAACGGGGGTAATGGTCCAGGGAAACTGATGATATCAATGCGATTGGGGAAAATTCTGATTTCAATGGGAGAGTCATTGTTATATCCGCGATGATATACGGCATTACAGACCGCTTCTTCCAGTGCGAGGTAGGGATAATTAAAAAAACGATCAGCTTCAGCCCTATCGGGGCTTTTGATTATCTTTTCTTTTACGACTTGATTTTCGAGAAAATCTAAACAGTTGTAAAGTTGTTCGGAAAGATTGCCTGTAAATATTTTTTCAGTATAACTCGTTCCTGCTTCGTCATCAAATAATACAATTTCAATTTTAGCCGAAGGAAATATTTTTTGCGGGTGTTTGGCAAAAAATAACAGACCCACATTTTTAGGTAGGAGATTCTCATCGGAACCTTCGGCGATATTCATCTTACGGGCAATATCTTCAATGGTCATTTGCCCCAACTCTTTTTCCATCTCACTACCGACTCTATTCAGAAATGTTCGGATGCTAAATAAGTCAAAGTCATTAACAGAGTGGCGATAGTTTACTCTGTCGTCAAATGGAATTTGATTGGACATTCCGATTAGTTCTCTTTCTTCCTCAATTGTTGGCTTGACAGTATTAGAATATTTTCTTATGAAATAGAAATATTGCGAGCCTTTTTTTAAGCTATTTGGAGCTTTATACGGACGTACACTTCCACCAGGACACCATAAAATCAGGATTTTTTTATTTTGAAAATCAATTGGCTCTACAATAGGGAAGTAATTAGGGATAATCTTACGGCAAATTTGGTTTAACTCCTTTTGAATGCTGTCAATTTCCTCAATTTTGACACCCACAGGTGGTAATACGGCAGTACCGTTTTTTTCTTCAATACCTATGACAATATAACCTCCACCCCAGTTGTTCAGGTCATTGGCAAAGGCGGTAATGGTTTTTAAAGTTCTTTCTGGGTTCCAACCTTTACGAAGCTCTATCCGCTCCCATTCTACGGTTTTTCCGCTGATTAATTCATTAATATTGATTGGTAATGCCATATTGTAGTCGTATCTTCACGAAGGTAAAGGTACGTTAATTATTTTATTTTTTGCGAAAAGCAAAAAAATGAAGCAGATTAAAACGGGATTCATTATCTTTCCGTCCTGAAAAAGGAAATTATGTCGAAAAAAGCAGATATTAAGAAGAATAGCAACAAGGATTCTATGTTGCTTTTGGTGTCGAAAGTCAACTACCGATTGGATAAAATATGGAAGGGTGGAGGTGATAAACGAATCGCCAAGCAGCATTCTAAAGGTAAAATGACAGCTCGTGAGCGCATCGCTCAATTGGTAGATAAAGACAGCGTTTTTCTGGAGATTGGGGCATTTGCCG
>JALVDO010000456.1 GCA_027008975.1 Saprospiraceae bacterium
GATTCTCACCACCGAGTGTGTCATCAATGACATTCCTGAAAAGGAAGCTCCAATGGCAGGAATGCCGGGAGGCATGGGTGGCGGCATGCCGGGCATGATGTAAAATTTATAAAAAAAGGCTTTCTCCGATGAGAAAGCCTTTTTTTATTCCAAGACATCAATCGCAGCCCACTGGGTACTATATCCTGCAAAAATGCCATAACCGTTGTTTACATTTTCAAATATAAAAACCGGCTCAGAAAAGAGATTTCCTGTAATATCGGCATTATATTGTCGGGCAAAGGAAGAGTGAAAAAGATAGTACTCTTCTGATACCGTGCGTAGAGCAAAATATGTAAGTCCGAGGTGGTCAGTGATGGGATTAAGAGTTATCTCTTCCATTTCAAAATTATAGCCGCTGTTATTAAACGGATTATCTTTTATTAATATCCCTTGATTGAGATAGGAGACGATGTCATTAGAATTGCTGCTGATATCGAATGCAAGTGGTTGAAAAAAATGCTTATTGGTAACTGTTCCATCAGACTGCCCTTCTTTTTTGAATATTTCCTGATAGACGATCAAATGATAATAATTACCCGCCTCTTGAGGGTCATTTATTTTTACATTTATCTTGTAGGAATAGATTGATAATCCGGGCTTGGAGTCTTTGTCGATTACTAAATCGTATGAACGCATATTCCGAATCGTCGAGTGAGGAGGAATACTACTCTCTGCCTGAATATCATCGAATCCCGACAAGGATGCTTCGATTCTATAAGACCGCCCTTCTTTAAAGGTTGTTTCGGTCGAAACGTAATGCGGTGGCAGCGAGGTGTCTGAAGGCTGTGGTATGAATTTGAGTTGTTCCAAAAATGACGTTCCCTCGTATAAATTGACGGTGGCATTGGGGAGGAATTCTTCCGGAGCTCTATTGATGACAGCCCTGCTCTTTCCCAATTGTAAAACCATTTGCTGTTCGGACTCGAAACTGCAATAGACCGACAACCTGTCTTTTGGCTGACCAATATCTAGCTCCACCTCTCGCTCGCAGGTAGAGGCATTGAAAAGAAAAAAGAGACCAGACAAAATTCCAAGACGAAGCAACATTGTATTCTATTTTGTGGTTGGGTTCTAGGTAGTATGAGTAGATGATTTGTATACAAAGTTAAGAAAAAAAGTAATGAGTATGGGTTTTTCTCCCTTAAAACTTAAGTGAGTAGCTCAAAGAAGGCAAAATTGGCGCCAATGCCACCTGAACAAAGTAAAACTCCTGTATCGTTTCGTTGCCATTATTGATGAATCTGGAACGCAGATCGTAGTACAACGGATTGAGGTTGTTGTACAGATTGTATACGCCAATGCTTATCTGGTGATGAAGCTTTCTTGTCTTGAATTTATAGTCTAGTCCAACATCCAAACGATGATATGCCGGAAGCCTGAAAGAGTTCTTCGACCCAAAATTGATAATGTCAATGCCAGGGTATTGAGCGTATTCAAAGAGTTTTATTTGGTATGTTGACCGAGGGATGGTCGTCGCTATTCCCGTACCATAAATCCAGATAGCTGACGCGGTCAGTTTTGGGCTTATTTTATAGATAAAGGAGGTCTTTATATCATGCCTTCTATCGTATTTGAAGGGAAAAGCTCTACCTAGATTGATATGCTTGAATTGGCGGTCAGCAAAGGAATAAGTATAGGCAACCCTAAAGTCAAATCTCCTGCCGGTACGCTCCAATAAGAAATCCAACCCCTTGGCTGAGCCCTCGCCTGCGGTGACGTTTTTTTTCCAGTCATTGAACAGGACAGAACCTTCGGAAAAATTTAGCAAATAGTTCAATTGTTTATAATAAGCCTCAACGGAAAAGTGGATGCCTCTACCAATTTTGTAATCAAAGCCCACAATCAGTTGATTGGATACCTGTGGGCGGTTGATGTTTGTACTCGGTACCCAAATATCGGTTGCTAGCCCGATATTGGTCGGGGAAAGTAGATGGATAAACTGCGTCATACGGCTATACGCAGCTTTCAATTGAAGGCGCTTGCCCCACGAATACGTTGCGGAGATTCTCGGTTCCATATTGAAATACCATTTGCCAAAAACACTATGTGAGGTGGCGCGTAACCCGTAGTTGACAAACCATCGGTTGATGTGTCTGTCCTTTTCCCAATAAAGGGCAATACTCGTCGCTTTTATTTTTTCCTCTTGAAAATCTGTGGGTGGGATAGAGTCCGTATTGGATTGGTCATAGCCCAGTAGCGAAGAGAAAAATACTCTTCTTTTTATTTCACCGCCAAAGCGGATAAATTGGTTGGGCTTTGGTACAAAATCAAAATCCTGTCTGATACTTCCTTCTTTAATTCCCGACCGAAAATTTCCAACATAAAACTGAATATAGTCTTTTTCGGGTTGTAAATTTTCAGCCAAAAGGATCGAATCGGAATAATTAAAAGAAATCCCCGCATCCAATTCGCTGTACGAAACCGAGGTGTTGCCGAATAGCCGGTCAGAAAACAGGTGATTCCAACGAAGCCCGAATATTTTATTTTTCCAATCCAGCGTGCGCCCGATTTTAAAGCGTTCGATATAATCTTTTGTGTCCCTTCCTGCAAGTTTTCCCGAAAAATTAGTCGAGCGGATGCTTTTATCGGTAAATACGTCATCCCCAAGATAGAAATTGAGGTAGAGTTTATTTTTATTGGAAAGGAAGTAGTTGATTTTACCGTTCCAATCCGAAAAACGATAAGAGGAATAACCGCCATCTTCCTTTTCCTTTTTTAACCGGACAGAAGCGGGGCGAAGGTAGGCATCTACAAAGGATGCTCGCCCCGTCAGCAGGATAGAGCTTTTTCCCTTTACGAG
>JALVDO010000457.1 GCA_027008975.1 Saprospiraceae bacterium
ATTGGCATTTACCGAATGGGCATTGTCGAATAAGCTGGCATTATAGTAATAATATTGGGTCGAATTGGTATATCCAATCGATAAATCCCAGTTGGAATCAAATAGTTTGTAGGCAGCCGAAAGGGTTACGAAGGAACCAATCGGTGAGGCGATACTATCCAGATTGTAGTTGTATGCCCGAATATCAACATCCGGTGGCGAAAATTGGTTTTTTAAAACAGGCTCTGAGAAAATAAATGCTCCACTATTCAAGCGATAGGTTGAAGTCGGGTAAGTCTCGATTCTGTCTCTCAAATATTTTAATTCCGGGACGTCTGTTTCTATTTTATAGAAAGGGTCTGTGCGAAGTAATTCGAGGTAGATTTGTCGTGCCTTCTCCTCCTCGTCGAGAAAGAGGTAGGACTCTACGAGTATGCGCAATGCAATTTTGCGTTGCTGCTTGTCCTGATTATAAGCAAAAGCATAGGGTGAGAGCAATTCGACGACTGCGTCTAATCGTCCGGCTTCAAATTCGTCTTTAGCTTTGAATATTGTCTCCTCCAACAGGGATTGCCCCTGCATTGAAAGAGCCAGGAAAAGAAACAATATGGTATATAATGATGACTTCATAATATCTTACTCAATCGCAAACGCGGATTCTTATCGGTTGGTTTTCTATACCGAAATATTTCAGCAATAATTTATCCGGAATCTCGTCTATCAGGTTTTTTTGTACCGGACCTTTTCGTTGTTTTATGTTGACTTGATTGACTTCCTCCAAAAATTCCTCCGGATTATCATGTAAATAATTACAAGTATATTCGGCATAGTCCTCCGGTTCGATATTCCAAAAATACAAGTCGCCATTGAGCGTTCCAACGAGTATGAATTTATCATTGTGCACGAAAGCAACTGACAGACACCATGACCCCATATCTTTAAATACAATGGGTTGGTAGGTAGCCTCGTTTGCGCGATTCAAATCCCAAACGGAAACACTATTGTCCATGCTTGCAACCGCGAGGAATCGACCATTGTCACTAAAGGCAATATCGGTAATGGGGGCTTGATGGAAATTAAATATTTGATTGTCGCCGAGGAACGGATCCAGTGATTTATTGCGAGTCGATATAAGCAATATTTTCCCTTTAGAAAATCCAACAGCAATCAGTCGTTTTTTGGCATCGTAATCCCTAACGGCAGCAGCTGTTACAGCACCGTAATTGACCTCTTTGGGCTTGCCATAGAAGATATATTCTTCGGGTTTTTCAGCCTTGGCGGGAGTGAGCTTTTGGATTAATAAATTATAGGAATAATCATCGTATTCCCCACTAAAAGCATAGGTACTGATACTTGATTTTTCGGGGATAAAAACCCCGGCTTTACCAAATATTTTGTCGTACTGCACTAATCGTTCGCCATTCCAGTAGTAATAATAGTTTTTGCTAAGTCCAATCAATTGCCCTTGCCTATCGTAGTTACACTGAAACAGCTCTTCCATTGCTTTCCCTTCATAGGGATAGTGGGTAAGCACCTTGCCGGATTGGGCGCTGTATGTTTGGAAATATGGCCATTCACCCCCTGCAAGTATTTGTCCGCCTCTCGGTGCCAGATCAATGCAATTGATAATCGCTTTTTGAGGTGATTCATAGGTTTGGATAGACTGGAAATCAGGTGTACCAATGGGATTCCATTTTTTTATTTGCCATTGCAAAATTTTTCCATCACTCCCTGTTGTGTAGAATATGTCCTCATAAGTTCCTGCGACAATATCTCTGACAGCTCCTGTGTGCAACCTTTTTTTGTAGGATAATTTTTTGTCAATTTTTGGCGCTACTGTGGTCAATGCCCGTAAAATGCTAGGATGGTAAACATCCCCCGACTCAGGGTTGTCTTTGTTGATTTGGTAAGCCTCCAAAGCGACCAGTGCTCTTTCCATCTCATCAGAGATAATAAGGCTCCTATCTGCAGCAATACGGGAGGTAATTATTTTATTGAGCAAGTTGGTCTTGGCCTCCTGTTCCTTTGCTATTTTTTCCTGCCTTTTTCGCTCATCGGCGAGTTTTTGGTATTTTTTGGCATTTTCCTCTGCCTCTTTCCTGAGTCGGATTTGCTCTTCGTTTATTCGTTGGGTAATGAGGTTGAGCTTGAGAATACTGTCTTTGTCGGCAATGGCAATTCTGCTCAAAGAATCGGCAATTTCTTTTTGTCTCTTTGCTCTTTTTTCATTTTGAATGGCGCGGTCGCGTTCCATCTCTGCTATTTCCTGAGCTATTACCGCCTGTTGTCGTTGGTCATCTGCCTCATGTTTTGCAGCGATAGTCTTTTCCTGTTCCTCCTGCAGTTTTAAATTAAAATTTTGCGCCTCCTTATAATTAATGTATATTTTAATACCTAGTGCCAGTAATGCTAATAGTGCCAAAAGCCCAATCATTCTCAACCGCCTGTTATATCGCTGTAATAACCGTCTCGACTTTTCAATAAAATCCAATTCTTCCTTAGAGAAGTCTATGAGCGGAATAGAAGGTGTGATGTAATCAAGATATTGTTTATCGAGGTATTGCCCGTGTTTTTTTCTTTCCTGAACGGTCGTTTTGATAGTCCGTAAAACTCGATTTTCGGCATCTATCTTCTCCTGTGTGCGAGTGGCGATGTAATTATTGGACAGCTCGTAGCGTCCCATCTTCGTTTTCCTGATGATACCGGAAGTAAGGAATGAAGATAGTATGCCTTCAATTTGAGATTGGTTAAGGCCTGATTTTTTTTGAAATTTCTGAAAAATATCTGCTTTCGAGAGCTGCACGCGGTAGCCATTCTCAAGGAAAAGCCCTAAAAAACTTTTTCCCGCACCTTTAGCCTTC
>JALVDO010000458.1 GCA_027008975.1 Saprospiraceae bacterium
GTTCACTGCCGACTGAATAACCAGCCTCGATTCTCTGGTCGTGAGGGTCGTTACTACCGTTTGGTCCAGCCTTTCCAGCACCATTCGCTGATCCCGGAATCGTTCGTCTACTCGTACTCCTTTGCGCTGCACCCCGAGGAGCCGCAACCTTCTGGTAGCATGAACGCTTCGCGTATTGATAACGTGGAACTGATCCTCGAGCTGCAAGATGAGCTGGCTGACGAGGATGTGGAGATCATGGTTTTCGGTCGTAACTGGAACGTCTTCCGTTACCGTGAGGGTCTGGGTGGTACGGCTTTCTCGAACTAAAGTGTATTATTTTTGGTGTTCTTTGTAAAATTCTTAGTGTTTGTACTTGTTAGGAAATGAATAAACAATATTTGAGAAAAAAATCATTAATTCTTTTATTGGGTAAGGGGTGGTGGAACCCACAAAGCAGATTGGGGTACGTATTGCTCACGGTTAATCCATGTGAGATCTACCTTGAAATACCACACATCCACCAATAGATGTTGAAGTTGCCACATTACCCACCCCCGAGGTTCTCGTTCCTCCAGTTCCGCGCTGGCAAAAACAAAATCGATATCCGGACTCTGGCTCCGACTGTGCCCGTGCTGCTGACTTCCCCGGATCCACATGCGGACGGTGGGTTCGAGCCCCAAGTACTCAATGAGATCGGATTGGATCTGACGCGCGCGCTGAACCAACAAGGTTCCGGCCTGGTCAAAGGTGTGGATAGGGTACGATACATGAGAATCCAGGGGGGTGGGGATCTTATGGTAGTGGTGCTTGATATAACATAGTGGTACGTACTTATACATGGCTGCTGCTGGTAGAGGCACACGAATACACGGTCCGAAATGCATACGCATCTTTGTTTCGGGCATAAGTTCCTGGAGGAGAAATATGTCCATTTTATACGGGCACTTTTTCTGGATGGATTGGGTCATGGTTCGCCATCGTTCGGGGCACACAAAGTTTAGACGCACGAGGTCCGGGTGAAATACGATGAAATCGATATCGGGTGATTTGGAGAACGACCAGCGTTTGACCTGGCTTCCTCGAATCCACAACGCCACTACCCGACCCTGGAAGAACTGTGTTTGGAGAAAGAGGTGGATTTCCATAATGCGTTCACGCAAAGGTAAGGAGAACTCTGTCCATGAACGAACGGGTTTTTTGTCCATTATGGATTAAATCCTTTCTTTAATTTACCCCGTACCATTATTCATGTGAGGATCTTATCGATTTGTTCGGCGTAAACCCGCGCCACCTTCCAAACGACAGAAATGGAAAAAACACAACGCAGGTGATCGTTCTGTCCCTAAACAGACCTATTCCATGAACAATCATAATTATGGAACTGGGGGACGGAAAAGGATGCGTTATTATCCATTTCATACGACCCAACCACCACCATCTTCAGAACCACCTCAACCCACAGAACCGGTAAAGACCTATGTGACGTATAAATCATCTATTATTCGTTCTTTGCTTCGTTACCGTTCTGTGCATCGTAAGAAACACATACACCATATATTTCAATAAATAACAAATATTTCGAACCTTCTTTCCATTCTTAGGAAGGGTGGATAAATCTTACTAAGTCGTATATGTAAATCTTACTAAAGCAATAATATACTAAAAGGTAGGAAATCCATAACCCCACCAATGATCCGCCCAATATAACAGACCACAAGTACTGACTGTGCGGTAATGCAGAATCCACCAGTAGCCATACCCATGCCACGATGTTTAATAGTTCCAGAGTACACAGTAGCCGCGTTATACGGTAACGTTCATGGTAGTAAGCGACATAGTAACAGGGATTGAAATAATAGTAGTTTAATGTGAGTAGGTTCGATGCTGTTACTATTGATGCCGATAACATAAACAGAAAATAATTCATATCGTGTACGTCATACGTATAAAACATATAGGCACACATAGCAGCACAAATGATATGACCTAGGAGAAAAAGAAAGTATAATTTACATGATGTTACCCAACATAATTCCCTATATATATATCCAAAGGCTTTAAAAACGTCATGGTTGGGTTTTAATGCGGATGAATACATATAGTCTGATGGATTTGAATAATATTCGAAATAATAATTATAAAACTCAGATTCAACATCAGTATTTTCCTCATTAGCTGAGAGAAAGGTACTTAAATAGGGATTACTTGATTTCATCGTACGCATAGTATTTATGTATGAATTAAACATGTTTTGAGTTACCTTATAACAAGTCACAATGAGAAAAATGAATCAATGAATAAATGGTCTAAAAATCATCATTTGTATTTATGTTTACTAATCCCCTATTTAGGTACTATATGATCCTAAATAAAAGAACCACATAGTACATGAGGTGGAAAAAAATCATCCCCACCCATAAGGGACCGTGAGACCCCCAGGGCCTAACCCCCACTCCTCAGACACAAAACGCGAAGGCCGATGCAACCACCTCCACGAATTTAAAATTTCTCAGAAAAAAGATTTTCCAGGATACCCCCTTATACCCCCTGTGCTACGCGCTACAAATTTATTTCGGTTTGAACGCGCTTTTTTAATGATTTTTTTATTTAATTTAATTTATTTAATTTAATTAAGGCGCTTATATGGTATCAATAAGGGGATATTAGGGCAATACCGAATTAATTTAATTATTTATTTATTTAATTAATTTAATTTATTTAATTATTTAATTTAATTAAGGCGCTTATATGGTATTAATGAGGGGATAATATGGAAATACCGAATTAATTTAATTATTTATTTATTTATTTAATTAATTTAATTTATTTATTTATTTAATTAAGGCGCTTA